>CAZPEJ010000034.1:0-17552 GCA_964585465.1 uncultured Ardenticatenaceae bacterium | reverse complement strand
ACTGATCCCATCTCCACCAACTTCCTTCATCACTTCAATCAACTTATCAGTATCAGACGGCCGTCCGACGCTGATGCGAATACAGTTTTGCAGGCCGGGTTTGTTGAAGTAACGTACCAGGATACCCTTTTGCTCTAAATCCAGTTTGAGTTGGTGGGCAGAACGGCCGTTTACTGCACACAATACAAAATTGGCTCGACTAGGATACACCTGCAAAAAAGGAACCTGCTGCAATTGTTCCATCATTCGTTCCCGTTCCGCCACAATCAAGTTTACTGTATCTTGCAGCCACAAACCATCTTCCAATGCCGCCACCGCCGCCACAGAAGCCGCCACATTCACATTGTAAGGCTGTTTAATCTTCCACAAATGGGGCAACAACCACGTTGGAAACGCCCCATACCCCACTCGCAACCCCGCCAACCCCGCCAACTTGCTAAACGTGCGTAACACCACCAGGTTGGGATATTGGAGTGTCCAGGAGAGTTTCGAGTTTTGAGTTTCGAGTTTCGAGTTTTGCCCTGAGCCTGTCGAAGGGTGATGAATTTTGAGTTCCGCTAACCGTTGACGGTCTACTGTCAACTGTTCACTACTAACAGCTGACGGCTGATAGCTAATAGCTGATGGCTGACGGCCGATAGCTGACGGCTGACGGCTGACAGCTGACGGCTGATAGCCGATAGCTGACGACTGACCACTAAACTCCACATACGCTTCATCCAGCACCACCAACAAAGGCAGTTGCAACAGGCGGCGCAGGTCTTCATCGAAAATGAGGCTGCCATCGGGGTTGTTGGGGGAGCAGAGAAAGAGAAGTTTGGCGGTGGGGTGGTCACGAACGGCCGTTTCCACCCCAACCACATCCAACGAAAAATCAGCCCGTCGCGGCACTGCCACATATTGCCCATTGTTAACATGGGTAGAAAACGGGTACATGCCAAAAGAGGGCGGGCAATCTATCACCACCTCGTGTGGCTGCAACACAGCCCGCAGCACCAGATCAATCAATTCATCCGCCCCGGCCCCGGCCAACAAACGCTCCTGCGGCACACCAGTAAAACGGCTGAGGGTTTGGCGCAGTTCGTTTGATTCTGGATCAGGGTAGATATGAAAATAACGGCCGTTTGCCAGCGCCGCCAACGCCTTAGGAGAAGGGCCATAGGGGTTTTCGTTGGCATCCAGCTTCACAATCTCCGCCGGGCTGCGCCCCAACCGCGCCGAAAGCACCTCAAACGGCATAATCGGTGTGTAGGGCTGCATAGCAGCAATTTCCGGGCGCACCGTAACAGGTGGTTGATCTGTTATAACGGGTGGTTTACGCTCCCTTTCCATCCGTTGCCCCCTTCATGTCAAGAACCATATGCAGTTCGTCCAGGTACCCATCGGCCGTTTTGAAGGAGTTTTTTTCCAGCCAGGCAGCCGCAAAACCACGAGATGTGTAGAGAGAAACGGCCGTTTCATTCCCCGCCCACACCGACAGTTGCACCTGCTCAATCCCCCCTGCCTGCCGCACCCGTGCCAACACCGCATCCAGCAGTTGGCTGCCAATCCCCTTCCCCCGATACGCTGGCAACACATAAACACCCCACAAAAGCCCCTTATGTTGCCGTTTCACCCCCTCCCGCTGCGTAAAACCCATTGCCCCCACGAGTTGTTTACCCTCAAAATACCCCAACATAAAATGAAGGAATGGGGCCGTTCTGGCCTGCACCCGATAAGTCGCTTGTGCCACAGGAACCGCTTCCCACTCAGAAACAGTCGTGCCAAACGCCTGCGGGTTTGTCAACAGCGAAGTGTGGCGCAAATACCAATACTGTTCTGCATCATTTTTATTTAATTCCCGAATCATTGTTAAATCCCCGTTTCAAAGCAGCATTCGCGTGGGCTGTCAGCTCTTCTGCCTGGGCTATGCGGGCCGCCATTGGGCTAAGTCTGGCCGAGGTGGCATCATCTAGTTCAATCCAACTGGTAATCCGCACAAAATCAACGGCCGAAAGTGGCGAAGCAAACCGGGCCGTCCCGCCAGTCGGCATCACATGGCTAGGCCCCGCCACATAATCCCCCAACACTTCAAACGAACGCTCGCCAATAAACACCCCCCCGGCATGTTCGATTTTTTCTGCCCAGGCGGCCGGGTTGGCAGTGGCAATACAGAGATGCTCCGGGGCAAACGCATCAGCCAGTTGCACCCCCTGAGCGACACTCTCGGTAAGAACAATACCCCCCTGATTTGCCAGCGAAATAGCCAACAGATCGGCACGACTAAGCTGCTCCATCTGCCGCGCCACTTCCACCTGCACCGCCTCTGCCAATGGGCGTGATGGGGTGAACAAAATCGCCGTCGCCAACACATCATGTTCTGCCTGAGCTAATAAATCGGCCGCTACCCAGGCGGGATTGGCAGTATCATCAGCCACTACGACCGTTTCTGTGGGGCCATAGAGACCATCAATCCCCACCAGGCCATACACCTGCTGTTTTGCCAGCGTCACAAAGAGGTTGCCCGGCCCCACAATTTTATCTACGCGGGGAATGGTGGCAGTGCCAAAGGCCAAAGCCCCAATAGCCTGCGCCCCACCCAGTTTGTAGATAGTTTGAATGCCTGCAAGGTGGGCAGCAGCCAAAATAACGGCCGAAATCCTTCCATCCTTCCCCGGCGGTGTGGCTGCTACAATCTCTTTCACACCAGCCACCTGCGCCGGAATGGCGGACATAAACAGCGAGGAGGGCAAGGGGGCCGTGCCACCCGGCACATACACCCCCACCCGGCGTAAAGGAGTCACCCGTTGCCCCAATCGGCCACCCATCTGGTCAGTTGTCCAGGAAGGTAAGGGTTGGTAGCTGTGAAACTGGCGAATCCGGTCGGCTGCCAGTTGTAACGCTTGCAGCAGGTCGGCGGGGATGATAGAAACGGCCGTTTCTATTTCCGCCTCTGTCACCACAAACGTCTCCAACTGTACCCCATCAATCTGGTGCGTCCAGTAGCGCAGGGCAACATCCCCGCGTTGGCGAATGTCGGACAAAATGCGAGAAACGGCCGAATGGGGGGGCAACTCCTCCCCAAATACCCGCCGAATCCCGGCCTTCACCCCCTCCGGCACATCCGGCTCAAACGCCATATCCCGCCGCAAAATCGTCCGTTGCGCCTCCGACACTGTGTAAATTTGAATCATCTTGCCTCCTGCATCTGCGGGTCGCCCAGTGAGATTAAAAATTGACGTAACTGTTCAGCCTCTATGGGATTCTTCGCTCCGCAGACTATGCTCAGAATGACGTAAAATTCATGTAACTGTTCAGCCTCTCTGGAATTTAACCGCAAAGTACGCAAAGAACACAAAGGTTTTCTCTTTTCTTTGCGCCTTTGCGGTGAATCATTACAAAATATCAGTTCCTAAGGCGTAAACAAAGTGATTTTCCCCGGCAAAATTTCATAAGTAACGGCCGTTTCTGATTCCGTCAACAGTTCTCCATCCGCATGAATCGGGGTGCCTGGGGTGCTGTGAATGGTGAGATGGGCAGTACGGCCGTAAGTGACATTGGGGTGGGTAATATGTGTTTTGCGGAACAGCCGCGCCAGAATGACCAAAACCGTTCGTTTTGGCACCTCCGGGGCAAAAACAAAATCAAAAACCCCGTCATCCAGGCGGGCTTGTGGTGCCATGTAAAAAATCCCACCCGTGCGCGGGCTGTTGCAAACCGACAACAAATAACTCGGCCCCTCATACCCCCCACCATCCCAGGTAATTTTCATATGCCACGCTTTTAACTTGGCTAAGGCTTTCACCAGGGCCACAATGTAACGGATATTGCCAGATAGATTGGTGATTTTGTTGTTTTCCACCGTTACCATCGGCTCCATCGCCACAGCACAGTTGTTATGGAAAAAATGATTATTTACCCGACCAGCATCTATCTGACGGCTTTTACCATTCACAATGACGGAAACGGCCGTTTCCAACCCACGCGGCAACCCGGCCATATCTGCCATGTCGTTACCAGTGCCAATGGGCAACACCCCTAGCGGCACGGTCGGTTTATCCCCAGCCGCCACAATCAGACCATTCACCACTTCATTGACCGTGCCATCCCCGCCAGCCGCCACCACCGCATCATACCCATGTTTCACAGCCTGAATAGCCTCCGGTTTCCCCTGCCCCGCTACCGACGTAACAACCAGGTCAGCCTGCACCCCACTCACCGCAAAAGCATCGCGGACAGCCGCCACCCGCTCTTTAGCTCCCCAACGGTTCGCATATGGGTTGAGAATCACTTTAACCTTCATGAACCCTCCCGTAACTTTTCCCGCAAAAATTTGGGTTTATTGGTAATGAGGCCATGCACCCCCAGGTCAACCAGTCGCCGCGCTTCCGCCGGGTCATCTACCGTCCACACATGCACCCGCAACCCAAAACGGCGGGCATAACGCATGTATGATTTGTCCACCAGGCCAAAATAAGGGTGTTCCGCTTCTCGTTTGAGCAATAAATTAAAAAAACGTGGCCCTCCCACATCGCGCAAAATCGCCACTGGGGTGCTAGTAGGCAGGTGGCGACGGGCGCGCTCCACTGCCGGGCGGCTGAAGGAGGAAACCAACAGTTGTTTTTCCAGGCGGTGAGCCTGAATGCAGGCAGCAACGGCCGTTTCTGTCCCCCGGTCAGCCACACTTGTTTCCTTAATTTCCAGGTTGTATAACGGCCGTTTCCCCAACGTTTCAAACAGTTCATCCAGCGTGGGAACGGTTTGCCCCTGCCCGGCATCTAACTGGCGCAACGCCGCCAGGGTCATTTGTGTCACTGTCCCCTGGCCGTTGGTCGTGCGTTCTACTGTGTCGTCGTGAATAATAACCAGGTGGTGATCGGCCGTTTGTTGCACATCAAACTCCACCCCATCCGCCCCCTGCGCCATTGCCAAAACAAACGCCGCCAACGTATTTTCTGGCGCATCTGCACTGGCCCCCCGATGCCCAATAATCAAAGGTGTGGTTGTTTCAAACCAGTTCATGGCGAAAATCTCGGTTGCTCACAACTCGACAAAATAAGAAGCTGCCGCCTGATCAATTAACTCTTTCGTCAATCGCGGCTCGATACCCAAATAGTCGGTAATGTCCGATAGTTGTTCCAACAAGTCGCGGGGGTGGTTGGAGCGCAGTTTGCGGTTCTTCTTGACATAATACTCCTGTAACAAATGAACCACAACCCCCTCATCATAAGGAATGCCTTTGGCCTGACACACCTTCTTAAAAATCTCGCGGAAACCTTCATACGTCGGCGAGGTCACTTCAATTTTGTGGCGAATGCGGCGCAAAAACGCCTCGTCTACCAGGTCTTTGGGGGGTAAGTTGGTGGAAAAAACCAGCAATACTTCAAAAGGCACTTCCACCTTGCGCCCGGTGTGCAGGGCCAGGAAATCTATCTTTTTCTCCATCGGCACAATCCAGCGATTTAACAAATCACGCGGGCGCACCTGTTGCCGACCAAAGTCATCAATGAGGAACATGCCACCGTTGGCCTTCATCTGGAACGGGGCCTGGTAATACTTGTTGTTGGTGTCATAAATTAAATCCAACCCATCCAGAGTCAACTCACCCCCTACCATAATAACCGGCCGTTTGATACGAATCCAACGAGCATCTAGCCGTTTGGCACTGGCAGAAGAAGGTAACATGCCAGTCGTGGCTTTTATCTCTGCATCGGGCACAGCCACATGGTTGATTTCATCATACACCTGGATAATTTGCCCATCTACTTCGACCGTGTAGGGGATGTACATATCGCTGGCGAGAATCACCTTGCCAATGGCTTCGGCAATGGTGGTTTTGCCATTGCCGGGCGGGCCGTAGAGGAACATGGATTTGCCGGAGTTGGCGGCCGGGCCGATTTTGTTAAACAGTCCCGGCTCTAACACCATGTGTGACAAGGCTTTCCGCATGATGTCCGGGTTTACTTGCAACCGTTGGCGGCTTTGTACGTTAACAGAATTGACATAATCATCCCAGGTTACTGGGGCTGGCCCCACGTAGGTGGTGCGCTCCAGTTGTTCACGAGCGCGGTTCGCCCCTTTGCTGGTGATCACATATTGGTAGGAGGCGGCCCCCATGCCCCCGGCCCCTTTGACTTCTACCATTTGTTCCCGTTTCAGGTAATCCATGGTGGGGCTGATAACGGCCGTAAATGGCAAATGCACATACTCCCCAATATCGTGTCCGGTCATCTGGCCGCGAAAATATAGCACCTTCAAGGCCAAATCTTGAATAAACGCCGGGTTTAACCCCGTTTCTTCGATTCCTTTAACAACCTGCGGCTCCCAAAGAGGCGCAGAACTAAAACTTGCAACACTCCTAACCATCTTCTCCCACTCTCCCGGCAAAAGTCGTCACCCCTCAACGAATCTCATGCACTTGAATCAAATTAGTTTGCCCGCTGCGGCCAAAAGGCACCCCGGCCGTAATCACCAATCGGTCGCCGGGTTTTAATCCCAGTGGGGTGATAGCCGCCACCGTTTGTTTAATCAGTTCATCGGTGTTGTGAAAATCGGAAACCACCAGGCAATCCACCGCCCACACCAAAGCCAGCCGTCGCTGGGTTTCGGGCAGAGGGGATACAGCCATAATTGGTATTCCCGGCCGATAACGGGCAATTTGTCGTGCGGTGTAACCCGACAAACTGGCACTCACAATCGCACGCGCTTTGATTTCTTCAGCAATATCACAAGCCGATGCACTAATAGCTTCGGTCACACTTAACTGTTGGGCATCATGTCGCCGCACCTGCCACAGCTCATAAGGAAATTCCCGTTCAGTGATTTCAGCAATGTGTTTCATCATCAACACCGCTTCCACCGGGAATTTGCCATTGGCAGTCTCTCCAGAAAGCATCACCGCATCGGTACCATCCAAGATGGCATTTGCCACGTCGCTGGCTTCGGCACGGGTGGGGCGAGGGTGTTCTACCATAGATTGCAACATTTGGGTGGCGGTGATAACGGGTTTTCCAACGGCGTTGCAGCAGCGAATAATTCGTTTTTGCAACAAAGGGACTTCCTGGGGGGGCATTTCAATGCCCAAGTCGCCCCGTGCCACCATCATGCCGTCGGCCGCGTCGCGGATTTCTTCCAGGTGTTGAATGGCTTCACTTTTTTCTATTTTGGCAATAATTGGGATGTTGGCTCCCTGGACGGCCATCAGTTCACGCAGTTCACGCACATCATCGGCCGTTCTGACAAACGACAACGCCACATAATCCAGCTTCAATTTACAAATTAGCTCCAGATCATGTTTGTCTTTTTCGGCAATGCTGGAAATGGGTAAATCTGTCCCTGGCGCATTCACCCCTTTGCGAGATTCCAACAACCCGGCCACTGTCACAATACAGCGTAATGTGTCCCCATGTTTTTCGGCAACGGTGAATTCCACTTCCCCATCTCCAATCACCAACCTGGCTCCAGGGTTTACGGCCGTTATCAGGTCAGGGTGTGGCAGGTGTATCATGGCAGGCTGACCAGGATGGGGGGTAAGAACAATCTCATCACCCAGGTTTAGCGGAATGCCGCCACTGCCCACCAACCCCAGGCGTAATTTAGGCCCTTGCAAGTCGCCCATGATAGCTAACACTTTCCGTTCTGCTTCCGAGACACGGCGCAGCATGTTAACCGTTTCTGTGTGAGAGGCGTGATCGCCATGCGAAAAGTTGATACGAGCGACTGTCATACCCGCCGCCAACATGCGGCGAATGGTCTCAGGATTATTGGAGGCGGGGCCAATTGTTGCAACGATTTTTGTACGTGCCATCTTTGATCTCCCAAATGTTGAATGGTGTTTTTTTCAGATACAGAATCCTAAAACCCCGTCATGCCCCAACAGTTGCCTAAATGAAAAAGGGCGTTGCATCCAACGCCCTTGATTGTAATCCGATAAAGTGGTAATTGCTAGAGAAATAATGACCTGGCTTCTTTGGAGACATGCGATGTTTTTAGTGCAAACCCGCACGGACGACGATACGTACAGAGGGCATAAATTGACACGATCATTGAGATTAGAGGTTGGCCAATCTCTAATCTCCAATCACTCATTCCCTTTATCTGAATCTGTTAATCTACCAGCTTCAAAGAAACTTGAATTTCGGTTTCGTTTAATCGCCGTACTGTTACCTGCACCCTATCGTTGGGGTGGGCATGTTCCTCTAACCATTCATGTACGGCCGGGCTTAGTACCAACCGCGCCTGATCATCAGGCTGTAACCGCCAGACGGCACAGTTTTTGTCATACAACCCTTCGTAATACACCACCACCGGGCGGGTTTCGGTGCGTGAATTGAGTTCAAAAAAGGGCCAATGTTTGGGGGTGAGGTTGACAAACCCCTTTTTCACATGCAGGGGTCTGAGTTCAGCCACATAGTTAAACCCTTCGGCGGCCCCTACGGGTGTTTCGATAACCGGGGTAACCAGGGGGGCTGTGTCTGTTTTGCCACGCGGGCGGGAACGCCCTTTTGTTTTGCCTGGTTTGGCGGAGGCGGTGGCCGCCCGGCCGGTGAAAAAAGTGAGAACGGGAATGAGTCCCATAATTTGTTCGGAAATCACTCGAATCACCACTGACCCCATGGCGGCAATTTGTTCGGAGTTAACACGTCGGCTCAGGTAGATGGGCACCAGCCAACGCTCTTCGCTATTGAGATAAGCAGCTTTTTGGAACAAAGTAACGGCCGTTTCTTCATCCAACGCCGACACACTATCTTTGTACAAATCCTGGTAATGCCCCACTTCGCCACTATCTTCATCCACCTGCATCTGCTGAACTCGCAAATTCCACTCCGGGCCTAACTCTGTAACCAGGCGATGGCAAATCAAAGGCTCTTTCTCGGCACTTTGCAACGCCTTTTCCAACGCCTGTTTGTTTTTAATCGCTAACTGAATTTCCAGGCTGGTAGGTCGGGTGTAAAAAATGATAAACGCATCCGCTTCTATATTGGCTTCCGAAGCCAAATAAACCCCCTGAGTTTCGCGGCTTAACCCAAAGACGGGCAAACGCTCTTGCACCGCACGCGGGAGAGCTGCATGGAGGCTGGAAATAAACATTTCCAGTTGAGCCAGGGCAAATTTGATCGCATTTTCTTCGCCCGCCCAACCAAAAGCGGTAAACACAGGCATAGTTAAACCAGTGAATTGTTTTGGAGGCTGTACCATAGGGGTTCCTTAATTTATAGAGTTGGTCAAACTGTGTAACAGGCCATTCTAAAAAGTGATGGGGGTTGGTGTACTAGGGGTATCCTCGCCAAGACCCAAATAAATCTTCCCTAAGTCTAACGCATCTTTAGGAGTGTGCAAGCACGGTTTTTCGGTCGTCGGCAACTCCCCTCCTGTAGGCGCGAAATCCTTTTCGCGTCTTCCACCCTGTAGGCGCGAAATCCTTTTCGCGTCCCAGCGTACATAAGGTTACGCGATTTGGAAATCGCGGCTACGTTTGAAAAGCAAGATAACGCGATTTGGAAATCGCGGCTACTTGATGCGATACCCCTGGGCATCGTTGTTAAAGAGCCAGGCTACTACCGCCCCAATTTCGATATGTTCTGGTAAGTAGGTCTTCATGGTCACAGAGGAGGTACCCCGTGTGTGCAGCATATGTTTGGTGCGTAACATGCGCTCGAAACGGTCTTGCCAGGTTTGGAAGTTATAAGAGCGCAGGTCTACCCACCCTTTTTGTGCCCAGGCATCTATGTCTCCCTGGTGGATTTCTACTTCGCGGTAGATGCTTTCGGGGATATTGATACGTGGGCCACGCATGAGGGAACGGCCGTTTGGCAGCAAAATCGGCACCCCAATGGAGGTAATGGTCGTGCGAAGGTTCTCATTTTCAGTCAAAAAGGCCCAAACACGCTCCGAAATTTCTGTCGCGGGTGCAGCAATAACCGCCTCCAGAGTGCGATAATTCAACTTTAACAGATACGCTTCATACAACAGCTTGGAAAGTTGCGGCGGCCCTAACTGCCCCAAAGCCACACTATGGCTCATGGTTTCTTCCTCAATACGGGCCATTTTCTCCAATGCCGTCTGGCGCAACACCCCGGCGCGGTAGCTGGGGTTGAGGATGCTGCTGTCAATACCCGCGATGACATCGTAACCTGTGTTGCTGCCTTTGATCTCCAAAATAGCCTGCTGGGCAATCTCCTCTGGGGTAATAAACTCCATCTGGTTGATGTGGGTGATGGTTTCAAACTCACCCCGCGCAAAAAAACCATTTTCGCCTGTATCCACCCCAGCCATTTGCAGTTTATCCAGCTTGTGATATTGGTTATCGTCGCCACGCAGAAGCAAACGGCCGTTTAGCTCACTTTCCCGGCTTTCATAACGGAGTTGGGGCTGTCCGCGCACTTTCACCGTTTTGTAAGCCACCTTCCGATAACCGATCATGGCAGCCGGTTTTAGCTCTTTCACCAATGGCCCACCCGGTGTGCGCGCCATGAGAAACATCAACCCGGTGTGGGCAAAAGCAACGGCCGTTTTGCTCATCAATTTAGAACTGGGTTTATCTTCACTGTGGGTATACGGGATATTCAACCCCATTCCCCCAGTGCCCGTTGTGCCCACCTTCAAATACAGCCGCGTCCCCACCTCCCCCATCGCCCGATGGATCATCTGCACATGGCGAATCAACTGCGGCAGCGATTGAGAGATGAGCAAGGTACTAATCGTCTGTTCAATCGCCTTACCAAACGCATCCAGAGCCGCCAAATCTTCGTGGTCAACAATCTGGCGCAACTGTTGTAACAGGTCGTAGGTTTGTTTACTCAGGCTTTCAATATCCTGATAGCTGATGGCAGTGGCCGTGTTGATGCTATCCACAATGACCGATGGTTTGTATTGCTGAATCAGTTGCACCAGGGCCGAACGAGCATACGCCTCTTCCAGGTTGCCAAACAAATCATTGTACAATTTGTCGCGGTATGCCCGGCTTTGCAGTAACCGCCTGCGTTTTTCTTCAATAAACTCATCCCGCACAAACACATCCCCCCAGGCACCAATAAACTCAATGTGGGGAAATTCCCGGCGGGCATCGTGCAAAAACTCGCGCACCTCGCCACGAAACAGGCTGGCAACCACGATCCGTTGGGGTTCCAGTTCACGGGCAATCTGCCGCACAATCTGTGACCCCACCAATCCGGCCCCGCCAAGAACAAGAAAACATGGGTCTGGTCTCATGGGAACTCCTGTAGGAAAGGTAAAAAGTTTGTAACAACTCACCGCAAAGACGCAGAGGCGCAGAGGGTTTTCCCGCTCTGAGTCACCGCGTCTCTGCGCGACATAAAGTTAATCCTGATACTGCCTAGTTTTCTCGCATTATAACAGATAACCTCTCTTAACATTCACCACCTGCCACTTGCCACCCCGTTTCGCTGACGTTTGTCAGTTGCCACTGGCTAAATCCCCCATACAATTAGCCGCATGATTCAACTGCAGGGGTTGGTAAAAAGTTACGGCCTGAATGCTGTCCTGCGTGGGGTAGATTTGCATGTGCGCCAGGGTGAATTTGTGGCTCTGGTGGGGTCTAACGGCGCGGGCAAAAGCACCCTGATGCGGATTGTCGCCACCTTGCTGCCCCCTTCGTCGGGTGATGTGAAGGTGGGTGGCTGGCCGTTACCCCAGTTTGCCGCCAAAGTACGGCAGCATATTGGCCTGGTATCACACCAGGCTCTGTTGTACAACGACTTGAGCGCGATTGAAAACCTGACCTTTTTTGCCCGTCTGTATCGGCTGGAAAACGTGGAAGAACGTGTGTTGCAAGCCTTAAAACGGGTAGGGTTGCTGGCACGGCAACGTGACGCAGTTCGTACCTTTTCACGGGGTATGGTGCAACGCCTGACGATTGCCCGCGCCACGCTGCATGAACCAGATGTGTTGTTGTTAGACGAGCCGTACACAGGGTTGGATCAGGATGCTTCCCACTTGTTGGATCAACTGTTGCAGCGCGAAGCAGAAAACGGCCGAACAATTTTGATGATTACCCACGATTTGGCGCATGGTTTGAATCTATGTCAACGGATTGCCATTTTGCACAAGGGTAAAATTGTGTGCGAAGTGCCTAGCAACCAGATGACACCGGGGCAATTTCTGGAGTTGTATACCGAGCAGACCGGCGGCCGGGCCGCAAATGGGGCACACAAGGCATGAAATCACGGTTTAACTGGCAACAATCCCCCTTTGTTTCGGCCGTTTTTGCCATTGTGTGGAAAGATTTGCAGATAGAACGGCATACCCGCCAAACTGTGAGCGTGATGGTGATGTTCTCCCTGGTAACAGTCATCATGTTCAATTTTGCCCTGGAAGCTAACCTGGATGCGGTGCGAAATGTGGCAACGGGGCTGCTGTGGGCCACCATTTTGTTGGCTGGCACGTTGGGTTTAAACCGGTCGCTGGCAATCGAGCGGGAAAACCAGGCAATGGATGGTATTTTGATGGCCCCGGTGCAACGTGGGGCCATTTACGCGGGCAAGGTGATCAGCATTTCCCTCTTTTCCTTCATTTTAGAAATCATTTTGGTCTTTTTATTTATCATCTTTTTCGACAAACCCCTGTGGCGGCCTGCGGTGTTGGGGGTGCTGGCGTTGGGCACGATTGGGTATGTGGCCGCTGGGGTGTTGGTCACTTCGATGACCATGCAAACGCGCACACGGGAGGTGTTGTTGCCGGTGCTGCTGTTGCCGTTGTCGTTGCCGTTGGTGTTGCCCGCTGCAACGGCCGTTGCCAGCTACATGCTCCCCCTGCCCCCCACCTGGGCCGAGGTACAAAGCTCCATTTCCCTGGTGCTGGTGTATGATTTGTTGATGCTCACCGCCGGGTTTTTGACGTATCATTACGTTGTAGAATCGTGACGTGACTTTTGTTGCTCTTTTGGCAGCTTAATAAAGATAGAACATGGATAAACTTTTTGGTTTTTTGGGAACTCAGGAGATTGACAACCAATGAAACGTGAAACGTAAAACGTGAAACGTGAAATTTCTCTGGTCACGTTTTACGTTTCACGGCAAACCCCACAAAATCCGAAAGACCCAACTTTTTAGGGTTGTAGTCTGTTTTCTGGAGGTTTTTATGACAAACAGTAAGTTGGATCGGTATATCCCCATTTTGAACTGGACGGCCGTTATCACTCTGGTCATTTGCACCTTGATGGTATTTTTCTATGCCCCCACCGAAAGAACGATGGGGAATGTGCAACGTATTTTGTATTTCCATGTCGGCTCTGCCTGGGTGGGTAGCGTGGCCTTTTTTGTTGCCCTGGTGGGTGGGTTTCTCTACCTGCGGAAACCAGATAAAAAGTGGGATGCCATGTCGGTGGGGTCGGTCGAAATTGGTATTGTTTTTTTGAGTATGGCGATTGCGGCTGGCTCCATTTGGGGCAAACCAGCCTGGAATACCTGGTGGGAGTGGACACCCCGGCTGACACTGGTAACGGTGGCCTGGCTCACTTATGCAGCCTACTTTATGCTGCGTGGGGCGATTGAGGATGAAGAGAAACGGGCGCGATTTTCGGCCGTTTATGTGATGGCTGCTTTTGTCACCGTTTTAATGACCGTCGTCAGCATTCGTATCTTGCGCGACATTCACCCCGTTGTGGTGGGTGGGGCCTTGGAATCTGCTCAAGGGATCGCCCAGGGTGAATCTGAATTTGAAACAGGGTTTGACTCGGCCAAAATGGGCATCACCCTCACCGCCAGCACCATCACCTTTACCATTTTGTACACCGCCTGGCTGCTAAACCGGATGCGCCTGCAAACCTTGATGGATGAAGCCAACAAATTAAAGATGAGGCTAATCACCAGCACACAATGACTTGGGAGTAAATGATGAGTCATCGTTTGCAGTGAACGTAGTGATTTGGGTTTGTAGTAACCGCTTCAGCGGCCTGGACGACTAAAGTCATTACGACGAACTTATTTCTGGATGTTCACTTAGGATGTATTGCGCCAGTTCTTGACACCATACGCAATACGCAATAAAGAACAAGGAATTTATGAACCTCAACCTGTTTTTAACCATTTTGTTGCAATCGGGAATTGATGATCCGAACCGTTTTAACAACTACTTGATTTTGGGTTATGCTGTGATGTGGCTGATTGGCACCGGGTATGTGGTTAGTTTAGTGATACGCCAGCGCAACCTGCAACAGGATTTGCGCCTGATGCGACAATTATTACAGGAACATGAAGAAACGGCCGAAAAATAACACCTGTTACGCTTTTTTAAGGATTCTCCGCTACAAAACAGAGATAAAATAGGAGATCGTATGCTTAAAACAATTCAGTTACCGGCCCCCATCAAATCCCTCTCTATCACCCAACGGTTATTGGTGTTGGTTGTGGGGTTGGTGGTGCTGTTTATAATTATCGGCTCGGCAACAGGAACGGCCGATTCTGGCCCCTTCAACTTTGGCATTCAAGCCCAACCCTTCCCCGTTCTGGCAATCCTGGCCTTTGGCGCGGGCATTCTCAGCTTTGTTTCCCCCTGCACCCTGCCCGTCCTCAGTGCCTACTTCGCCTTTGCCTTCCAGAGCGACCGTTCCCGCATTGCTGCCAACACCCTGGCCTTTATGTTGGGGTTAGCCACCACCTTCAGCCTTTTTGGCGCGGCCGGTTTTGCCCTGGGGCGGGTTTTGTTACAAAACCAGCAACTTATTCTCCTGGTTGGCGGGGCGTTTGTCGTGGGGTTTGGGGTGATGAGCCTGTTAGGCAACGGTTTTGGCGGCGTTTCCCCAACAACCAACACCGATTATGGCACCACCGTGCAGGGGTCTTACTTTTTTGGCCTCACTTTTGCTGTTGGCTGGACAAGCTGCGTTGGCCCTATTCTGGGGACTGTTTTAACCCTGGCAGCACAAACCAGTTCGGTGTGGCGGGGGATGATGTTACTGTTTATCTACTCCATGGGGCTGGGGCTGCCGTTGATGCTTGTTTCAACCCTGTTTGGGCGGGCCAGCCGCAAAAGCCTCTTCTGGCGCATTCTCAAAGGCAAGGGGTGGGAGTGGGATACCAGCCTGTTTGTGGTGGCGTTGGTTTGGGCTTTAGCCATCTGGCGCATTTTGGTGGCTTTTACTGAATACGCTTTTCGCAACTTCTCACTCTTTGACGGGCAAACCTTTACCCCCATCCATGAGTATGGGTTGTTGGTCATTGCAGTTTTGGGGGCTTTGTTGTGGGTTTTCACCAGCCCCGGAGAGCGGCGCACCCTGATTCATTTGCACAGTACCCAGATTATTAGCGGGGCGTTGTTTATTTTGATTGGGTTGCTGATGTTAGACGGCCGTCTTTCTTACTTTAGCTCCTTAATTTCCCCAGAGTTTGCGGCACGGCTGGCAACCTGGGAAGATTGGTTGGTGCGGCTGGCGGGGGGATAAGATGGAAACTCCTGAAAACGGCCGAAATCCCCTGCTCTTTTTTGCGGGTATCGCTCTGCTGGGGCTGGCTCTGGCAGTTTTGTTGTTTGGTCAAACTTTTTTCGGCCGCAACACAGCCACCGTTGTCCATTATGGCAGCGGAGAAATTGCCCCTTCCTTTTCCGCTTCCACTCCCATTGTGGCCCAAATTCCGGCCCCCTCTATCAATGTGTTAGAAATTGGGGATGAAGCCCCTAACTTTTTCCTGGCCGACCTGGATGGCAAAACCATTTCCCTGGAGGATCAACAGGGTAAGGCCGTTCTGGTCAACTTTTGGGCTACCTGGTGTGCCCCCTGTCGTGTGGAAATGCCAGAGCTGCAAAAAGTGTATGATTCCTATCAAGATAAAGGGTTAGTGATTTTGGCGGTGAATAATATGGAAACGGCCGAACAGGTGAAAAGTTACTTTTACGATGAAATGTCCCTCACCTTCACCCCCCTGCTCGACACCGACGGCATCATCGCCAACCTGTATGGGTCACTCGTTTTCCCCTCCTCCTACTTCGTCAACGCAGACGGTCAAATTACTGCCATCCATCGCGGCCCCATGACAGTGGAACAAATCGAGGCATATCTGGCGGAGACTTTGCCCTAATATCGGTACCTAAACTGCGTTCAGTTTGAAAACAGAAGTTTTGCGAACCTCAGCCACACTGAATAGTAGACTAATTTCAACACAAAAACTCCGGGTTTCATCTTGATTTAAGTTTATAATGATGGAACGAACTGGGAATGTCAGAAATAAGCTGTGCAGTCTACTTTACCATACAAAGGTGGATAGACTCTGGGGTGCGGTCTAATAATAGTTAGGTGCATTGAGGAAAACATGAAAATAGCTAAAGAAAAACTTGAACGCCTGGCAGCAGAATATGTGCGAGAAATGACCTCTATCAGGGGCAGAAGAGTAAAGAAATTTATTTTGAGGGAGTTTGTCCAGTGTATAGACGCAAGTATCACTGAGAAAAAGGACGAAATTGCCTCTTTTGTCGGAGTATTGGAAAACGAAGATACCCTGGAGATAAAAACTGATGGAAGAGGTAGCAATTTTGCTATGTATATAAAGAAGGAAGCAAATACCGAAATACGGCATTTTAGTTTATTGAAAGACAGCTTGCCATTACTAAACTGCGTTCAGCTTGAAAACAAAAATTTTGCGAAACTCAGCCACACTGAATAGTGGGCTAATTTCAACACAAAAACTTCGGGTTTCACCTTGATTTCAGTTTTAATCAGTAATTGACATTCTGCTGAAGGGGATTAGAGATTGGCCAATCTCTAATCTCCAATCTCCAATCTCCCAATCCCCACACATCCCCCGATTTTCACCACACCATACGCAATCTCACCCCTTCGTGGTATGCTTGTCCTATGAAACCCTTAGAAAAACAACCTGTAACTGGCTGGCAGCGGTCGTTGGTGATTGCTGTGGATCGTCTCATTTACCGTTTTTGCAAACATTGGGTGGCTGTTTTTTCGGCCGTTCTGGCAATTTACGTCGGTCTCCCCATTCTGGCCCCGGTGCTAATGGCAAATGGGGCCACCGCACCCGCCCGCACCATCTACACCCTCTACAGCCCCATGTGCCACCAGATGGCTTCTCGCTCATTTTTCCTCTTTGGCGAGCAGCCCGTCTACCCACGAGAACTGGCAGGCACCAGTTACACACCCATCGAGGCGTATTTGCCCCAACTACCAGAATTTCAAGGTTTAGACCCCCAAAACTGGGCAGATTTTACCCTGGCTGCCCGTGAGTTTATTGGCAATGAACAAATGGGGTACAAAATGGCCTTGTGTGAACGAGATATTGCGATTTATGGTTTTGTGCTGGTGGGGAGTGTGGTGTATGGGCTGTTGCGGCGGCGTTTTCCCATTAAACCCCTCCCAATTTGGGCATTTATCCTCATTGGCATGGGGCCAATTGCCTGGGATGGGTTTTCACAGTTGTTTGGTTATTTATTCACGCCGATCAGTGGCTCCATGCCAGATAGCTCCTCTTTTGGGGGCATGATTTTTGGTGGATTGCACAACTTGTTTCCCCTGCGCGAAAGTACCCCCATTTTACGGCCGTTTACCGGTGCCCTCTTTGGTTTTCTCCTCGTCTGGCTCACCTATCCCCGCATTGAAGAAGGAATGG
>CAZPEJ010000033.1:0-17607 GCA_964585465.1 uncultured Ardenticatenaceae bacterium | reverse complement strand
GGTCGTTATTTGGAATCACCTGGTCAAAAATAAATCCGGTAGCCATAGGGATTAGTAACCCTAAAGACCCCACGGCGATGCCCATCAGTAAAACAGTACGCAGGTCTGATTGAGTTGACGACAAACCGAAACGAACAAGTTGCCAGGCTGAAATTGTTTTGGCTGGTAGTGGGCGGTAAAACATATGGGCAAAAGCATGGATGGTTTCGGCTAATTGTGATGTGACCAATCGGGGGTTGTTTGGCTGGGTGGGATCAACCATTTGGTACCCTTGTTTGTGGGGTAAAAGGGCAATCGGCCGTTTGCCATCTTCCAGGTAAGCCAGTAATGGGCCTGACTCTTTTTGCCACCAGTTGCCCCGCAAAACAACCTGCCTTGTTTGGAAGCGTGAAGACCGGGCAATATCCGCCAGACTAACGGCCGTTCTTTTGGTGGGTGGTGTCAATTCAAAACCCACATGATTGGCAACCAGGCGGCAAGCCTCGAACAAAGGCTTGTGGTTCATTGTGTTGATTGCTGTAGGTAACGGTTTGTGAGAAAGGGGTGTAATCAGGTGGTCAAACGCTTCGTAAATGAGAGCCTGGTTAGCTATTAAACTAGAACCAATCTGAGTAGCTTCTCGTTGGTTGGTGGCATGTACACGTCGGGTAATGGTGTAGAGGATGTGTTGATGGAAGTTTTCCAGGTCAGGCCATAATGGAGATTGTGTCAGAAAGGTGTCAGTGTCGAGGAGGTCTAATTCACTTTTTTCGGCCGTTTGAATCCAAGAGCGTTCTGAAATAGGCCACCGAACCTTACCATTCAAATGGGGGCTGGTGCGATCTCCGGCAAAATAGGAGTGACCTGCTTCGTGTTTTACCCACAACACCCCTTGTCTGGCACAGGCACTTTTTTCTTTTGCCAGCTTAACGGCCGTTCCCGGCAGTAACCGTATGCACTCTTTCGGTGGCAAAACAGAAGAAAGTGTGGCAGACAAATTCCGAACCCAATGGTCAATTAACCCGGCAACCGACCTGGTGAACTCTCCATCGAGGCTCAACGTGTACAGACGGTGGGTATCTAACTTGAGCAGATGAGTCTGTTTGCCACCCACAACCAACAAACCAATATCGTTAGGAGCCTGTGTTAAATTCATCCCAAACATAGCCTGCCCGACAGTAACTCGAAACAGGTGTGTCCGAGAACCAGCTACTCTACCATCTTGCAAAGGCACCGCAAACACATCGGCCCATCCCCTGTAAACCACCCAGGCTGTTTGGGGATCGTCTAACAAGATAGGGTTATTGCCACCTGCTTCTACCAAACGCGATTCTTTATATCGCAGATGTAGTAGGAACAGTTCCTCGATAGGTGTTTCAACTTCTTGGGGGGTATCTTTTTCACTTTTCATGCGTACAAAGACTCCAATAGAGAATCTAACAACCGCTCAGACTGGGGGGTTTCAGCTTTGATTAAACCAGCATAAATACCACCCCTGCGCCAAAGTTGGTGATGTGTCCCACGCTCAACAACTTTACCTTGCTGCAAAACTACGATCTCGTCACAATCACGGATGGTGCTGAGACGATGGGCAATAATCAGACAGGTACAACCACGCCGCCGCAAATTGTCATCAATCATCTGTTCAGTCATGGGGTCTAAGGCGCTGGTAGCTTCATCCAGGATCAGGATGGAAGGGTTGGTCACCAAAGCGCGAGCGATTTCCAGCCGTTGACGTTGACCACCGCTAAAATTTCGGCCGTTTTCCGTCACCACATACTCATACCCCCCAGACCGACTGGTGATCTCTGTGTGAATTTGAGCATCTTTCGCCGCCTGGACGATATTTTCTTCGGGAATGTGGTTGTCCCACATCGTTAGATTATCACGCACACTACCCTCAAAGAAAAAGAACTCCTGGTTCACTGTCCGCAGCGAATTATTTAGGATGGGAGAGGCAATTTGATGTCGCTGATTCCCGTCAAAGAGGATTTGCCCATCCCAGGGAGAGTATAAACCAGAAACCAGACGGGCAATAGTAGATTTGCCGCTCCCGCTGCCCCCAACCAAAGCTACCCGTTTGCCTGGTTCAATCGTCAAGTTAAAGTTTTCTATTAAAGGAGAAGCCAATCTGCTATAACCAAAGGTTAGGTTCCGAATCTCAATACGGCCAGGTAACTTGGCAATGGTTGGCAGGGGGGTGTCATTCGATAATTGCACCTGGGGGTCAGGGGGGTAACGAAGTACATCATTCAACCGATTCATGATGCCTTCTACCTCTTGTAACTGTCCCCCCAGATTAACCATTTGGTTTACTGGATTGAGAAAACTCGCCATCAAACTTTGAAAGGCAACCAACATCCCAATAGTCATTTCCCCCCGAATGACTAAAACCCCACCAAAAGCTAGAATGACAATGTTTGTTATTTGGGAGAGTAAACCAGGAACTACGTTTAGTACCTGTGTAGAAGCCCCTAATTCCTGGGAAGCGTTAAAAGCGTTGGCCTGGTATCCCGCCCATTGGGTAAATGCGTCTGCTTCTGAGCCGGTGGATTTGATGGTCTCGATTTGTTGTAAACTGCCAAAGGCACTGGAGTGCCATTTGCCATACGCCTTAACCAGTTTTTGGTTTGTATCGGTACGATGGCGTGACATGAGACGCAAAACAACAAAATTAAGTATAGCGATGCCAACTCCTAAGAAGGTCAGGGGCAAACTGTATCGGCTCATCAACAGGGCGTAAAAGATGATGAGAACAACATTTAACAGGTTTGTGGCTAAATCACCTGAGAGCAGTTGAGCAACGCGGTCGTTTTGCCCAATGCGTGCGCTAATGTCGCCAGCACTCCGTTGGGTGAAAAACTCTATAGGTAAACTTAAGATATGCCAAAAAAGTTGGCTAGAGTTCAGAAGTGAAAGTTTGGTTTCCAGGCGCAGCAGGTATCGTTGCTGTAACCAGGTAAGTGCGGCTCGCATGAAGGCAGTAAGGGTCATGCCAACCAGCAAAGGAGCAAGCCATTCGGAACGGCCGTTTGTTAAATAATAATCCACAAAAATGCGTGAAAAAGCTGGAACCAACAAACCAGGAATCACCAACGCCAGACTCACCAATACAACAAAAGCCAAAGCCACCTCCGAGCCTCTTAACCTGCCTGCTAAAGTTTTTGTCAGGTTTGTTTTTTTGCCTTGTTTTTGAAAAGATTCCCCTGGCTCAAACGTCAATGTTACACCGGTAAAAGCCTCATCTAGTTCTTCGCCGGAAACGACGCGTGGCCCCATTGCCGGGTCATTGAGATACACCTTCTTATTCCCAAACCCCTCCAACACCAGGAAATGGTTAAAGTTCCAATGAATAATCGCTGGCAGACTCACTTCCTTTAGGGCAGATGGTTCCAGGCGAAACCCTTTGGCCTCCAGGCCATAGTGGCGGGCCGCCCGCAGAATGTTGCTGGCCTTGCTGCCATCACGCGAAACGCCACAAGTTACTCGCAATTCCTCTAATGGAACATAGGTTCCGTAAAACCCTAACACCATTGCCAGGGAAGCCGCCCCACACTCCACAGCCTCCATCTGTAAAACAGTCGGGGTTTTAACTCGCCGGGATGAAAATAGGATGGTTTTTAGCTGTTTCAGCTTGTCCTTAAAAGAGATTGCCATTGCAGAAACTCCTTTACTGTAAAGGGATAACCAGATCAATAGGGCGTTGTGTTCCTATTAAAACAGTCGCATTTGCTAGAGTTCCTGTTTTGATGAAAACAGTCTCGGAAGGATCTATACTCACCTGAACCTGAATCGGTAATTCAGTATTTACGATACTTTGGGCTAACTCTTCGCTGCCAAGTGTGAGGAGAATGGTTTCGTGAGAAACCGGGAAATCGCTAATGGCAACCACTTCTCCGGTGAGAACGGCAGTAAAACCTGTACGGGGGACGATTTTTACCGGCATCCCTACTTCTATGGTTCTACTTTGTTCAGGAGAAAGGTAGAGCATAGCTTCTTGCCCTACCCCTTCACCCACAAATTCCATACTCACAATGGGTTTTCCGCTAACAATTAAACTACCTACGTCCGCTTTGAGTTCCAGAATTCGGCCGTTGTACAGGCTATGAATCAAGACTTTTTCCGCTTGACCAGCAGGAATCATTTCTGCAATGACTTCATTGGTGTTTACCACATCCCCTGGCTCAACCATTATTTGAGTAACTAATCCACTTTGTGTGGCTACCAGGTTCTTAATACCCCCGCTATTTAATATGATGGTCGGAGCAGAAACTTGAATGGGAATGTGCCCGGCAACTCCCCAATAGACAGCAACGGCCAAAAGGGTTGTTAAGGCTAAATATATCAACCAACTTTGCAAATTAGTTACCTGCATAGCAGTATCTAATTGTTCTGGGGAAGATAAACGTTCTAAGGAAGCCCTGCGAAATACAGAACTCATAATGCCCTCCCTTATTTATTCACACTAAAATGAAAATTAAACAACTGACAGAACTGAGATTGGAGATTGGAAATTAACGATTGGTTCAATCTTCAATCTTTAATCTTTTGTAGGTTATTTAATCCACGTTCCTAAATTTTTACTCAGGATTGTCATACAGATTTTGGTTAATGGCTTGTTACATAAGTCATTTGATGTTTATGACTTTAACTCTATGCAGGTTATATGGTTGTCACAGAAGTTGTATGTTTCTAAAACGGCCGTTCGGCAACTAAATTCATACTTCGTTTTGTCAAAAGTCATCACATAAAACATGACTGGTATATCAAGTGGTTTGAAATAGGGTTTGTTAAACTTTATCCATCGTAAAAAAAGTTACACCCTCATCAACTGGCCAGGGTGAAGAGGTGTAAAGTTTTATATCCAACTCAAATTCAAGATTTAAGGAGAAATAACATGTACCTCGAAGAAAAACGTGATCTGGAAAACGCTATTATTGAGCGTGCTTACAAAGATGAGGAGTTTCGTCATGCCCTGACCAGTGGTAATGCTGCTACAGCCATTAGCGATGTTTTTGGTCGTGATCTACCATTTAGCGTCAATGTGGTCAGCGATACTGCAAGTTCCATCAACATTGTCCTTCCTTATTTTGATGAACCTGGCAGCGTAGAATTGACCGATGAACAACTGGAAACAGTAGCAGGTGGCGGGGATTGTTGGTGGACTTGTGCCCAAACAAATTGTACAAATACTGGTTGTGGGAATAATAGTGCTTCGGCCGTTGAACCAGGTCTATCCTAGTTTAATAACCTAAGGCAATTAAGCGGTAAAAGAGGATCGACAAATCGTATGGTTTGTCGATCTCTTTTTTTGGTGTGGTTCTGACAAAGATAATCTGTGTTTCAAAAGAAATGGAGGGCCTTATGATGAATGCAACATTGTATGGAGAAGTTCATAACCCTGTTGTCGTTATAGCAGGAGGGTGGGATCCAATTCTGGTTCCACATTTAGAATTAGTAGATCGTTTAGTTGATTATGCTCGTGAACAAAATCGTGCTTCTATGATTGTCATGTTTGATCCATCCCCTTCGTTATTTATATTGAAGGCTGCCAACCCTCAAGCGAAGTGGATAACATACAACGAAGCTGATGTGACGATGCAACTCTTTTTTGCACGGGGTGTGGATGCTATTTTACGTGTTCACTTTATTAAAGATTACCTGGACTTAGGAGTTGCTGAGTTTCTAACAACTATAACAGCACATGCACAAATCGCGGAACTTTGGTTTGGGGCGCGGCAAAGTTTCGGGCGCGGGGAAATAGGTTCACAAGGTACCTTGATTTCAATGGCACGGAGGCAAGGCATTCGTTTACGTAAATTGGCAGAAGTAGATACACAGAAAATGGGATATACAGTACGTTCATTTCTTCAAGAAGGGTGTCCGGCAAGAACGGTAGAGTACACCAACACATTACCTATCCGAACCAAACCTCTCTCTGGGAAGTTGAGTCTGCCCTGGATGCCAGGTTTATATAGAGCAATCCCCCTGAAGGTTTTGGTTGACCCCTTCCATTTAATAGAACAGGGGGAATATGAGACCATTGATTTGATCTTCCGAAAAAAAGGAACGGGATCCGAGGTTGATTGGCCTAACCCGGAAATTAACTACTTGGCTTTTGTAAGTGGTCCACAGGATATGCCTGTGATACGCACGATAGCATAAAATGGATTTGCCTCCTGATAGATTTGTATCCTGCAAAACAAAAAACACCATGTTTGCTTAGCAAAATGTAACTTCGCAGACATGGTGTTTTTATTTGAGGAGGCAGCATCATTACTGCCATAACATCACGGAGGGAAGCAATGCTGGGTGAGCAATTCGGAGGATTTGGTAGCCAATACCAGCCAGTCCATGGAAAAACCCAAGTTGAAAAGCGTGACTATAATCTCCTAATCCATAGGGCATTTGAAAAGCCCCGGTTGTTTCCTTATGTTTGATAATTAGCGTTGCCTGATGGGTTGCTTTTTCTAATAATTCGGGTCGTTGTAGATTATGACCTGCCGCTACAAATAGTTCACTTCTGCCCAAGTTGCCGCAGCAGAGTGTGTCTAAACCATCTGTAAACATTTTCTCTGTGCTTTGAAGGGCAAGTTGGACATCTTGGTGGATGGTTGAGGTGTTAATGATTTGTAAACTGCCTAAACGGGCGAGGCCGATGCCTGGGGCACCATGGCACCAAGTAGCTCCATAAACGGGTTTATTTTCTTTGGAACGGAGAAGATCAGGCCAGTTCTGTTCGGCAAGAGAATAAAGGCTGTTTTCATAGGATATTGCTTCTAGGGCAGCTTCACAGAACTTTTCCTGTTTGGTGATGTGATAAAGGCGTAACAAAGCGTAAGCGATACCTGCCGCCCCATGGGAGAAACCCGTCAGTAGTTGGGCACTTGCCGTGGCCCAAACCCGGTAACCAAATTGGGAAGTTGTGCGATGCGATAGCAGGTGTTCTCCACAAATGATAGCCTGTTGAAGTATTTGGGATTCGGCCGTTTTTTCGTAAAGGGCAATCAGCCCCAGCAATGCACCAGCAGAACCATCCATCACATCATACTTTGTATCGGTTGAGATACGTTCTGGGGTGATGCAACTAGCAGCAAGTTTTGCGTCTTCTAATAAAGCTGGCTCACCCAAAAAGTGACTGATTTTTGTAAGCGTGTAGATAATAGAACCCAAACCAATCGCTCCCCCTATACTCATTCGCTGAGACATGATCTGGTTATCTCGCCCTGCTTCGCGCAATGGGAGGCAAACCTGGTGCAATGCACCTAAAGCCAGATGACGGTATCCTACTTCAGGCGAAATTTTTTCCAGAGATGCTAAGAAGAGAGCTACACCACAATTACCGCTATGTAAATTATGTCCTAGTGGCTGTATGATTGAGCGATCTGCTTCAGCCACATATTCTAACCCTAACCAGCTGACGCTTCCATTTCTAGCAATAATTGCTTGTTTGGCTATATCAGCGGCAATATCCAGGGCCACCTGTTCCAGTTCCAACTGACTTGCTGGGGTAAGTTGGTTTTTTTCAATCTCGGCAACGGGAACAAGAGCAAAAGGAGATTTAACATCTTGGAAACGCAACTTGAAAACTGCTTGAATTAAACCAATTTGTAGATCTTTGTCAGCCTGGTTAAGGGATTTGAAGTGTTCTTGAATCAGATCGTAACCAGACTGGGTGAAGTAGTTCTCTAAAATGATCTGAGCGGAAGTAGAAACAGCTGTATCCATAGTGTAGGATGTGAAATATGGGACATCTAAGCTTTCCATGGTTTTTAATTCCATCTCTATTAAGGGCCAGAAATGGGGTTTGTGTTTTGCGCCAATTGCTGCTCGATACAACACATCCAGTTGAATACTACGATCAATCCCATCACGCATAAATTTGGGTTGAAGTAATTTTTCTAATAATAGAAAGTAATTAATGGTGTTTCGGAATAAAAAGCGGCCGTTTTGGTGTATAAAGGACTCTAGTATCCTGGTGCCTTCTTTTGAGTGTTTTAATAATAAGTCGTAAACCTCACTGAACCCTTGAATAATTTCTGTCAGATAGTGGTTGGCAGAAACCGGTGTATCATTAAGGGTTGGAGCGGAAGCTCCTGTTTTTGCATATGTTGTCGCACGGCGCAAACTCATCTGATCGGTATTAACATCAAACCAACGAATTTGTTGATAAGGTACTTCTTGACCAGCCATTGTTCCCAAACCGCTAATGTCATAGCTTTGTCCTGCCCGTCCAAATAACCACACAGGTAAGAACCCAGTTCGGATAACAGAGTTGAGGAACTGTTGATAAGCCAAATTCTGCGCGCCATTTGTGGCCTCTTCACTACCAACCGGGGTTACTCGTGGGTGTAACAACGTTTCGGCATCAATCAAAACGGGGTGTTCACCCACAGCCATCAGATTTTCGTTATGGCAATCGGTTCCTTCTAACAGGTAAACCAAACATAACAACATTCCTATACGGTGATAGTACCGTTTCACGGCAGATTCATCCTGGCACGAGGCAGCTTCTACATACTCCACCCAACCGTAACCTGGGTGATTTAAGATTTTGATGGCTTTTAAACTCATAGAAAGGTTTTGGTTATTTACCCATTGAATCAATCCGGTAAATGCTACTTCCATTCCCAGGTCTTTTGGTTTGTAGACCAACTTGAATCCAGAAGAGAACGTTAAGATGCTGACAGAACGGCCGTTATTGTGGGGATCAGAGAGATTGGTCTGAACGGCCGTTACGACATCTGCTGCTTCCGATAACCCAAACATTGTACAGATAGCAGGCCAATCTGTCACAACTCTTTGTAAAAGTTCTGCACTATTAGTAACCCAAAACGCAACGGCCGTTGATAACAGTCGCGCCAAAACGGTATATTCCATAAAAAAGGGAACAAAATGGGTATCGAAATGCTGCTGGACGAAAGAAAAATACAACCCTCGGTTCGATATGTTTTTTCCCTTTAATTGAGTTGCCAATCGGGATTGTTTCTTGGCGCGCAAGATGGAGAACTCTAAATATAAGGTTTGTTCACTCACATGGCTTAAACGCTGCAACAATTGTCTTTCTAATGCCGCATGGGCTGTATCTGATAACCGGGAGTAACTGCTTCCAGCAAGTTCCTGTAACTTACGACGTGCTACAAGGATAAAAGGTACAAATAGTTCTTGGAATGGGTAGGCTCCTGTTTCCGGCCAATATGATCGCATTGTTGAATCTAAATTGGTTACTGAAAGCCTGTTAGTTGCCTCAGATATTTCCTCTAAGAGGGCAGTCCAAGATGGCAGGGGCTTTTCCTTTTTCCATGTAACGACTCCCATTATTCGTTGGGTGCTAGATAGTTCCAACCCATCCCAGCGAAACCGTTTTTCAAAAAGAGTAGGGTTATTAAAGGCAACAACTTCCTGCCATATGATTGAGCGTTTTTCGGTTTCTTTGGAATGAATTTCAGGGATATTTTGCTCAAAAGAGCCATTTAGCCGTTGATGTAAAGTACTAGATTTTTCTACGATATGGGTCAACTGTTCTAAAGTAAAGCTCATGATAAACTTCTCCTAAACGTATTCACTTGCCGCATTGCTAAATAAGCTTTGGCCTGTAGGGAGTATCCAGGGTGATAGACGATCTTGATATGATTAATGAATCTCACCATCAGGTGAATTGGTCGGTTATTTGTGACAAAGTTAGCTGATGAAGAGGAAACGGCCGTATTTCTTGTCTCATCTGAATACCCTTGCCAGCAAAGTAGAGCATCCCGTTTAGCGGGCAAACACAAATCAAGTTCAACCAATTTATTTAACAAATCACTCCACCAGCTACGTTGAAAGCGTGTAGGGGTCGTAAATTCTATGCCTAAAAGAGGGGCAATCGTATCACCTACATCCAAATCAATGTTGACATGGTTTGTAAGATGAGCTAGTGGGCGGGTCATTGCTTCAACCTTACCCAAATCGCCCGGCCATTCAATTTTATTTAAGTAAGACAAAAGCTGGTGGGTAGGAATTTGAGAAATTGCCACTCGTAGGGCAGAGGCGGAACGGCCGTTCATATCCCCTAAAGCATAAACCCGCCCCGATTCCGGTAACGCCGCAATGCAGCGGTGGATTGTATCATAAGGCCACACTTCTTTGTTTGGCATATGGGCCAGCGCAGCTAACACAGCCTGACGGTGTTCTGCTAAAGATGTTTGCAAGACACATACTTCTAATGAGGCAAAAAAAATACCTGGCACGACAGGGTGATATGGGTTTTGCGATGTATCAAATTCTAACCATACACTGTCCACACCCTGTTTCAACCAGGATTCAGGTGGAGATTGTACCCATTGCCGACAAAACTCATTCACATTTCTCCAGGCATGGTGTTGAGAGGCTAATTGGGAGGTGCCAGGGCTAACCACCCAGGCTGGCGAAGTGCAAACCAAAAAATCCAGATCAGGAAGGATTTCGCCTAACCGACTTTCAAATATCGTTAGAGGGGCCGCGGGAAGTTGTCTTGCAATTTCCTGAATACGACTCAAAGCCTGAGCAGAAATTAACGTTTCGGGGAGAAAACGACTTGCTACTCCCAGGTGAGTTTCCATAGTGGGGGATGTTTTACTCATAAAATACCTGCATTAACGAGATTCTCAGGGTCTAACTGTTGGCGCAGGCGATGTAAACGGCCGTAATCGGCCCCATATAATCGCACTTTCGTGTCTTCATCCAGTTCGTGTGAGCCATAAAGGTAAGGTCGGCCGTTTAGCTCCAAACACTTTGCCAAAGCCAACCGCATAAACTTTTGCATTTGCTCTAACCCATCCTTCTCATCCCCTGGAATTACCGGATAAAGCCCTACCAAAAACTTCACGGCAGATTTTCCAAAGGAGGTTGCTTCAAAAGGCAACCACCTGGCACCATCTGGGCGACGCACCGCCAAAACAAGCACCCCGTGTAAATACCGGAATAACCCCATCGTTTGCAAGTGGCAATCCAGAAATTGCATAAACTCCAATAAAACTTCAGGCTCCACCACGTAATCTACCGAAGGACAATAGGTTGTTGGTGTCCATATTTGACGGTATTCAGCTCCTAATTGCAGTGGGTTTTGGGCTTGCAAAGCCCCCAACTGCTGCAAAGTAGACTCGGTAGCAGAAGGTTCATAAAACCCGTAGGAGGACAATATCCCCTGATTACGTATCGAGTACGCCATCCAGGCATCTGGGACTGGACTGTTTTCGTCTGTCAAAATAGATAATGTGTCTGCTAATGCGGATAAAGAAGGATGAGTAAATTGATACCAACGGGCAGCTGGCTGATGTGGAATCGTGCGGATGACTACCTGCTCTATACACCCAACTTGACCCAAACCAGCCAGGCTAAAGTCAAACAGATCCCGATTCTCATCTGCTGAACACCAAACGACCGTTCCATCTGGCAATATCAACCGTAATCGTTCTACCTGTTGAACCTGCGCCCCATAACGGATAGAGCGCGGACCATATCCCCCCACCGAGAGTGTGCCGCCAACGGCCGTTGTAAGATTATCCGTCACCACAGGCATTGTGCGCCCCACCCGGTTTAGTTCCTGTTTAACAAACCCCCACCGACTGCGAGTCGTCACCGCAACATGCTGTTGATTCACCCAGTGAACTTCTGCATGATCCGCTACATTTACCAATAAAATTCCATCCTGACACAAAGATTGCCCCTGGCAAGAGTGGCCTGCTCCGCGAACCCTTACCGGTATACCGGCCGATTGTGCGACTTGAAAGGTATGAACAATATCCTGCTCACAAGTCGCCCTTACCACTAAACGAGGCGAACGGTGAATAACATTGCTAAAGTCACGCCGGTATTCTGCGTCAGGGGCAAAAACTTCTCCTTTCACACCCTGTTTGAGAAGTATCACCAAAGCGTCACCAGGAGGATTTAATTGCGCCACCCGCCTGGCACGTTTAGGCATCGCGTCTAGTTTAATGCAAATAATCAGGTTACTAAAACACGCTTCAAAATCTTGCAAAGAGACACAACGGCGACCAGAACGCGGATCATTTAACCAAACATGAGCAGCTTCAAAACGCTCCACAACCAAAAAGTGGTTCTTATTCCAAAAAGCAATAGCCGGTAAGAGAGTGGGGCTGGTACACAAAGCGGAAAGATCACAATATGTAGACCAGGCACGAAACCCATAAGTTTGGGCAGCCTGGACAATATCCCGTACAGCGGTGCGGTCGGTAATCTGACAGGCTTCCCTTAATTCTGCAAGAGGAATCACTTCACCGTAAAATTGCAAAATGATTCCAAGGGAAGCAGCCCCACATTCCAAAGCATCCATTTGGAGCAAAATAGGCGTTTGGGAGGGTTGAAATGATTGATTTAACATTTCGTAATTTAATCAAGCAGGCATCAATTCGGCCGTTTCTTCCAATCGTTTGGTCACTGCCTGCACACCTGTGGTAAAAGCATGGGTGGGTTGACGCAGGCAGAACAGGGACGAACTGGCATTTTCCGCAATATCAATGGATAGCGGCAACAAAGCAGCCACTTCACATTGATAAGCACTCTCCACCTTGTGTTTCAAATCAGCAAAGTTGTACTCCGGCGGTACCTTGTTGACCACCAGGCTAATTTCTGGCACTCGCAGCCGCCGGGCCACGTCTACTGTTACACTGGTACCTTGGAAGTCCTGCTGATCTGGGCGCAAAATAATCACCAAACTGTCTGAAATCGCAATAGATAACAACGTTTCTTCATTCAAACCGGGGTGTGTATCTATCAGCAGATAATCCAACGACAGTGCCGCAATAAGATCGCGGAACGCTCCGTGCATGTCGCTGGCATCATACTTTTCACGCAAAATGCGAGCAATGTCGTTGGGATCAATGCTGGATGGCACCAAATAAACCATCCCTCCCCGCGAAGTTTCATACACCTTGTAAGCCGCGTCTTCAATCGGACAGTTCCCCCAAAGAAAATCATTGAGGGTGTTTTGAATATCCGATTCCGTCAAACCAAAGATGACATGAATACCGGGAGATTGAATGTCTGTATCGAACACACCGACCCTATACCCTTGTTGGGCCAGGGTGGCGGCAATGTTAGCCGTGACATTAGATTTGCCCGTACCACCTCGAAACGAATGGGTTGAAATAATTTTTGTCATGATTGTTCTCCTTCTGTGCCCTGCCTAATCGGTGGCGGGGGCGTTTTTCATGGTGGCTGGTGTGTTACGCACATCAGCCCGTAATTTGTTCACATTGGCTTCTAGCCGTTTGAAAAAGTCCGTTTCGACAATGGACTCAATGCGTTGTTGTGTTCGCTGGGTGTCTATTTCGATCCGCATTTCTGCAACTTTGGCTTTCAATTTAGATTCCCGTTCCCACACATGGGAGGCCATGTCGTTGAAGGCGGTTGCCAGGTGGCGAAACTCGGCAAAGGAGTTGACCTGGATGGTGTCGGCTTTGCGGGCCTCGGTTACTTGTTGCACCCCCTGTAGCAGTTGCAGGACGGGTTTGTGAATGAGGCGAGTCAGGAACAGTGAGAGCAAAACGGCCGTTGCAATCAACCCGGCCGTAATCCCAATCGCCCGATTCCTCATCGCCATCGCCGGGGCAATCACGTTTTCACGGGGAATGGAAATGCCCAAACTCCAACCTGTAGACGGCACAGGGGCATAAACTAGCAAAGACTCCCCCATTTCATCACCGTAATATCCCAACCCTTCCTGCCCGTTCACCATCCGTTGAATCAAGGTGCGGTAATAACCTGAAGCCTCTGTAAGCAGACTAATTTCCTCCTGAGTCCCCTTGCTGGCATCCGCGTCCTGATAGGTCGGATGTGCAATCACCTTACCCGCATTATCAATTAAAAAACCATACCCCACCCCATCCAACACCGCAATTTCCAGAGCGATTTGTTTCAGCGATTCAATGGTCACGTCATGTGACATTACCCCCACAAACGCCCCGTTGTCATCTACCATTGGCACCGAAGCTGTCACCATCCACCCGGCCCCAGCAAAATCCACATAGGGGGCCGTCCAACGAGGTTCTAATTTGGGGTTATTTTCTGGTGCGGCTACCGTATAAAAAACAATCTGGCGTGGATCCCAGTTGTCAGGGTAATGATCGTTAGAAGCCCAGGGATAAAGCCGCATCATTCCTTCTGGGGTGGTCATGTATACCCACTGGGTGTCTGGGCTAACAGATTTGATGGCGGCAAAGGCAATGTCTAGGCTTTCGGTTTGCAAAATTTTGCCAGCGACTGCATCCTGGGCATTCAGGGCATAAGGCCAATAAACATTAGAAAGGTCTTGTCCCAGGGTTTCGGCTCCACCTTGTGCCAGATAATAGGCATCTAAACCGACAATTTGCCGTTGGTCGGGCTGATAACGCGCCAGTTGTGCAGCCATTTCCTCTGGTTCTACAGGTTGTTGCAACGCTTCGGCCGCCAGCTGAGACGCGATCAGGGTGCTTTGCATCACTTCACCTAGTTTCAAATTGATCTCTTCTGCCTTAGAACGGGCCAGCAGTTGCAAATTTTCCTCCATTTGGCGAGTTAAGGCTTCCATGCTTTGTTGGGTAAACAACACGGAGATGAGGATGATAGGCACAACAGATACCAAAATGAAGGCTAATAAAATAGCTCGTTGAATGGATCCCTGTAACCAGTTGGTGATGATATTCACAATAAATCCTCCTACCTTCTCAAACCAAAATGAGTTGGTTATCTACGCTAATGGCTACGGCTTCTTGTTTCATGTCCCGTTTCAGGTCAGATGCAAAGCTGAGTACGTCGTCCAGGTGGGAATCCAGGGCTTTTTTGGAGACAAATGTGCGAACGATAGTGACTTGTTCTGTAACCAGGCCGCTTTCTTCGCTGCGCCAGGCTCCTTCGGCGTTGCTGCTGGTGGCCCCGCCAAACAGATTGCCCAAAAACGAAAGGGCAGCCTGTACCTGGGTGCTGTTATCGGTGTATTGGTTGACATCCATGGTGGAGGGTACAAACAGAGCTACCGCGTGATTCAGTGAGAGTCGGCGATAAACTTCTTGTAATGCCTGGCTGAGGGGGCTGTTGGGGGCGGCTTCGGTGATACCTTGTTGGTGGGAAACGGCCGTTTCCAGCCCCACCTCATCTTGAGGAATCACCAGGTGAAATTTGGGGTCTATGTGGGAAACTGGCTGAGTAGAACGGTTCAGCGTCAAGACTCGTTTTTGCCCCGGAAAGGAGTAAGGTTGTAAAGTGTTCCACCGTTGAATACCTGTTTCCGCCCCCTGAGGGTTTTGGGTCAGGGTGATCAAGGTGTGTGCCTGTCCACGCAGGCGCAAGAGAAGCTCGTTCAGGTTGTCGCTGCCGGTGTCACAAATGATGTACTCATAACGAGAAAGTAGATCCGTCAGCAGCATATCCAGTTGTACCTGAGAGGAGTAACTGTTGCGCTCGATGCGGGTCAACACATCTAACCCAGTGGCATGGGGGGTAATTCGGGCCAACCCGGCGACCTTTTCGGTTACAGCATCAGTTTGAGGGGTAAGAAAGGGCAAAACGGCCGTTTCTGCCCCATCGGCCGCCCAGAAAAGGGTGCGACTGTTTTTGCTCTGGCTGTTTTGTTGTTGCGTCAACAGGGCCAGGTTGAGGGCAAAGGTCGTTGTGCCAGCCCCAGAATGAACCCCCTCAATCACCCACAGTTTGTTTTGCCCCTGGGTCTGCGCTCTTTCACAATCCCGTAGCTGTTGCCCTAGCTGCTGGGCAATTGCCAGACCAAAGCGGCTGTGGTGGCGAATAAATTCGATAAACCCATCCACCGACCAGGTGAGCAGGGTGGCCTCTGTAACGGCCGTATAGGTAGCAGCCATAGCGGCTCCGTTGAGGGCTTCTGTGAGGCCAATCCAATCTGTCCGATGGGAATATCCCCCCTTTTGCCCGGTGTGCCGCCCCTTCAAACGGGCATAGGCCAACAAACCACGCTGCACCAGAGCCACATACTCTAACTTTTGCCCTTGCCACACCAGCACTTCATTTGGTAACAAGGTGCGTTTTTGGCTAAATGTTAAGAGCTGTTGCAAATCGGTGGGGGTCAGAACGGCCGTTAATGGCACTTCGGTCAAAAACTGGTCAGAAGGTTGCTCCAACCAGTTGAGAATATCCCCTGGCATGTTCCGCACCAGTTTTCGCTTAAACTGAAACCGCGTCGAAAATACCCGTTTGCCATTTTGTAGCTGCTCAACAATCCGCGTTTGAGCCAGCAATTGCCCCAACACACCCTCTACCTCTTCCAGAGGCAACGCCGTTTTGGCTGCCACCTCAAAAACGGTCAATTTGGGGGTTTTGGTCAGACAACGCAACACCGTTTGCTCAACGGCCGATATAGAAAGCAGGTCAATAGGGGATAAAGAGGACATAATACGGGTTACAGAACAGTGACACCTGCATCAACCAAACAACGTCTCCAATAATCCGGTATTGGATCGTTCACGTTTTTTCTCACGCCCCAACGGCACCTGAAACTTACTCTCATCATCCCGCATCAGGCGCGAATCACGTACCATCCGTCCCAACAAACTTTCTAACTCATCTAAGGGAATTTTGGTGAAATGGGCAATCTCTCCGGCCGTCAAGTGTGGTCGCCGCACCAGGCACCGGATCACATCTTGTTCATTATTTGAAACCGTCAACAAATCTAATGGTGAAATAAAAGACATGATGTACCTCTCCTTAAAGGTGTGTTAAACAGGTACTATTCCACAATTCAGGCTTAATTATCAGCCAGAACAATGGTTGATTCCTGATGTACCAATCATGGTTTATTTGTGATTCTCTCTCTGTCAGATGTATGACTTTGGGTATAGTGCGGGGGGTTAGTCGGACACGATGCGGTTGATCCAGGCCCAGGCAATCGCCTCGGCACGGGTGCGAATCCAAGGTACTTTGCGGTAGGTATTGTTGAGGTGCGTTTTCACGGTGCCCTCGGTGATTGCCAGGTTTTGGGCAATTTCACGGTTGGTGAGACCCTGTGCCAGAAGTTGTAACACCTTCATTTCGCTGTCGCTGAGTTCCTGGTTAAGTTTTGGAATCATCTCCACCAGGGCTGTTTGCACAGGCAGGCTTAACACAGTTTGACCAGCTGCCACCTGGCGGATTCCTTTAATTAACTCCTGGAGCGGGTCGCTTTTCAGCAAGTATCCTCTGGCACCCACTGCCAATAGACTCCAGATATACTGTTTGTCACTGTAGGTGCTAAAAACCAATACAGCAGGAGAGGAGGGGGTGGAATCGGCCGTTTTCCAGGTTATACGGCTCAATAAACGTGTTAATTGAACACCGTTCAACCCAGTCAAACGTACATCCAAGATCACAACATCTGGTTGTAGTTGTCTGGCTAACTGAAGGGCCTCGTAGCCATCGGCCGTTTCACCCACCACTCCCATATCCTCACACCTGGTTACCTCCTGAACAACCCCATTCCGCACAAGGGGGTGTTTGTCGGCCACCAAAATGCGAATAATACGCTCTGTCAAAGTTTGTGGATCGTTTTCGTCCAAAACAACCTCAAGTAAAAAAAGGATAGTAACTGTTCAGTCTCTCTAGTACAGGTCTTCGTAAGTTCTCATCAGGTTTTTGAAGCTACATTCCCTCAGTTAATTCCCTACT
>CAZPEJ010000032.1:0-17798 GCA_964585465.1 uncultured Ardenticatenaceae bacterium | reverse complement strand
ACTGACAACTGGGTACTGACAACTGAGTACTGTCTCCACAAGGTAAACCCCATGGCCCGATTTCTATTGCGTAGTATTACTTCGATTGTTATCACGATGTTTCTGGTTTCAGCGGCTCTTTTTTTCCTGCTGGAAGTCGGAGCAGGTGATGTTACGGTCAAAATTTTAGGTGTGTTTTCCACCCCCGAACAACGGGCTTCTTATCGGGCGCAATTGGGGCTGAATGCGCCTGCCTGGCAACGTTACCTGGATTGGCTAATTGGTAATGATTTTCGCGCTGGAAACCATGTCGGCTACCCCCTGGTGACAATGCAAAATGCCCAGACTGAGGAGCAGGAGTGGTGGGCAGATGTGAATGGACAATTGACACGCTGGGAAATGGTGGATGGTGAGTTATATGTGTTGCACCGCCAGGAAGATGGTTCGTCAGTGCAGAACGAAACACCGGTCACTGAAGGGTGGCAGGTGGCAGAAAATGGGCAGGAGGTTTTCTGGGGGGTAGACAACAAAAATAATGCCGTGAAATGGGTGCGTGGGGCCGGGGCCGAGGTGTGGGTGTTGACCAAAGCGGGGTTGCGCCGCGAGGGGAATGGGCCACAGGAGTATATTCCGCTCCGCAAAGGGTTAGCCAGAGGGGATGCGGGCCAATCGCTGCAAACGGGTCGGCCGGTGGCTGTGACGCTGTTTCCCAGAATTAGAAATACGGCCGTTCTTGCCGGTGTCGCTTTTGCGGTGATTATGCCCCTGGCTTTGCTGTTTGGCATTTTAGCAGGCATCAACGAAGGCAAACTGTTAGACCGGTTCATCTCTATCACTAGCCTGGGAGCCACAGCCACCCCAGAATTTGTCACTGGCATTTTTCTCATCTTAATTTTGGGCATCTGGTGGCAGGTGTTACCGGCCGTCGCTATTTTTACCAGTGCAGATGCCATTTTTGAAGACCCCAAACTGTTGGTGTTGCCGGTGTTGACCTTAACGGCCGTTGAACTCGGTTACATCATCCGCATGACCCGCGCCAGCATGGTCGAAGTGATGAACTCCCCCTACATTCGCACCGCCATCATCAAAGGAATGCCCTACTGGCGAGTTGTCACCCGCCACGCCATTCGCAACGCCCTCATGGCCCCCATCACCGTCATCATGCTCCATGTCAACTGGTTAGTGGGTGGGGTCGTCGTCGTCGAAGCCCTCTTTGGTTTCCCTGGCCTGGGCAAATACATCTACGATTCCGCCATTTTTGGCGATTTTAACGCTGTCGAAGCCGCCACCATGGTCACCGTCACCATCGCCATCGCCACCAGACTTCTCGGCGACCTGGCTTACACCTTCCTAAATCCACGGATTCGCTATGCTTAGGAACGAAAATTAAACAACTTACAGAACTGAGATTGGAGATTGGAGATTAACAATTGGTTCAATCTCCAATCTCTAATCTCTCGTAGGTTATTTAATCCGCATTTCTTAACGGTTTATGATAACCATGATTCAAGTAGAAACGACGACCAAACTATCATCTCAAAAAGCCATCGAAATCACGCAAGAGTTCATCGCCAACCATCTGACAGATCTGATGGGGGCAGGTGTCCCGTGGCGCATGAGTTCTCCTCTAGGGAGTGTCTGGGTTGTTCCAATTTGGATAGCCTATCCTGGTTATGAACGGCCGATAACAATTGGTTCAGTAGCCATAGATGAAGTGACTGGGATGTTAATCTCCTGGACTCCATTCCATGAGATTTTTGCCAATGCAGAACAATTCCATTCGCAATATCGCGGCGAAATAGAAAAAGGGTTTTTAACCATCCCAAAATAACACCTTATGACGACTTCATCGTCTGTTCCATTCTTCCCTCAAGAAAAAGAATGGTCATGCACAGTAGCGTGTATACGAATGATCATGGCATACTACGGAATAAACTTCTCCAGCGAAATAACTCTGGCAGAATGCTGCAAAACAACCACCTACGGCACCAATGCGGATGAAGCAGTCGCCTGTGTTCAATCACACGGCTTATTAGCCCAACATTTACAAAATTGCGGTTGGGAAACGTTACAACAGTGGATAATAGCAAAAATCTACCCCATTGTTTTAATCAACACATATCCTTTAACCGCCAAATGGTCTACCCATGCTGTGGTGACTACAAACTTTGAAGATCAAATCGTTCATTATCTAGATCCTGCACGAGGCCCCCAAACAGCTTCTCACCCTTCCTTTACTCAGGCCTGGCAAATGAATCGAAATCGCATCATCCTGATACAAACGAGGTAACTATGGCTGTTGCACAACCTACAACCACACCTTCCCGCCCCACCCGTCTGCAAACCTGGTGGAAAAACATCTCCATTATTTTTGATTCCCGTGTCGGTACCATTGGGTTAGCCATTGTCCTCTTTTGGGTCATGGTGGGCTTAATCTCCCTCGTTTGGACACCCTACGACCCCAATGCCTCCTCCTTTGTGCAAAACCTTCCGCCCAATAGCGAAAACTGGCTTGGTACCGACCATCTGGGGCGCGACATCCTTTCCCGCCTGATGCAAGGCACCCAGGTTATTTTGCTCAAAACCCGCCTGCCTGACAGCGAAGTTTCGATTCCGGGCGGGGTCGCAATCTGGGGGGTGATTGGCTCGCTGGCACTCGGATCGGTATTGGGGCTGAATGCCGGGTATCGCGGCGGCTGGGCCGATCAGGTTATCATGCAATTTCTGGATGCCCTGATTGCTTTTCCGGTCATTGTGTTATATCTGGTAGTGATCTCTGCCCTGGGTCAGGGGGATTTGGTGGTCATTTTAGCCATCACCATCACCGGCGCACCCGGCGTTGCCCGGTTGGTACGCAGTTTAACGCTGGACATCAAAACCCGCGACTACATTCGCGCCGCCGAAACACGCGGCGAAAACCCCTGGTTTATTATGTTCCGCGAAATTTTGCCCAATGCGCGTGGCCCCATTTTGGTAGATGCCATGTTGCGGGTTGGGTATGCCATTTTTGCCATTGGCACGTTGGGTTTTTTGGGAATTGGCCTGCCCCCACCCGACCCCGATTGGGGAAACATGGTCAATGAGGCTCGCAAGAACATCTTTTTGATTCAGCTACCCGTCATCTGGCCTTCATTGGCAATTGCCACCCTGGTAATTGGTTTGAACCTGTTTGCCGATGGTTTGCGCGAAGAATTGAGCCGTTATCAAAAGTAATGAAGAGCAAACAAGAAATTGTTACTAACTGGTTGCCTCGTTACACTGGTACCTCCCTGGAGGCATTTAGTGAATACCTCTTGCTGGTCAACTTTAACAACTATGTCCATCTTTTTGCCGAGTGGTACGGGGTAACTGTCTGTGGGGCGGATAAACCGATGCCCAATGCCACCGCAAACGGTATCACCATGATTAATTTTGGCATGGGCAGTGCCAACGCGGCAACGGTGATGGATTTGCTCTCTGCAATTGAACCAAAAGCGGTTTTGTTTCTGGGCAAGTGTGGCGGATTAAAACGAAAGAATAAGTTGGGGGATTTAATTTTGCCGCTTGCCGCTATTCGTGGGGATGGGACTTCGGATGATTATTTTCCGTCGGAAGTGCCAGCTTTACCTGCTTTTAGTCTACAGAAAGCGGTTTCCACCACCATCCGCAATCACAGCCGCGATTATTGGACGGGCACGGTGTATACCACGAATCGGCGGGTGTGGGAACACGATGAGGAGTTTAAGAGTTATTTGCGGCGGCTGCGTTGTATGGCTATTGATATGGAAACGGCAACTATTTTTGCAGTGGGTTTTTATAACCAGATTCCTACTGGGGCTTTGTTGCTTGTTTCCGACCAGCCAATGATTCCAGAGGGAATCAAGACGGATAAAAGTGATGAAAAAGTGACCAGGGAGTATGCTGATTTGCATTTACAAATTGGTATTGACTCTTTGACTGAATTAATTAATAACGGCTTGTCGGTGAAACATCTCAGGTTTTAACGATACCGAAACGGATACATTATGGAATCTTTCAAATCTCCTTCTTCTACTCTTCCTCCGGTGCTGGTCGTTGAAAATTTGGCTGTGGCGTACAAGGTGCGTGGCGGCGAGGTGGAAGCGGTGCAAAATGTCTCGTTTGAGATTCGACGTGGTGAATCGCACGGGATTGTGGGGGAGTCTGGCTGTGGCAAAAGCACGGTTTCCTGGGCTATTTTGAATTTTCTAGGGGCGAATGGGTATATTAAACGGGGGAGTATTAAATTTCAGGGGCAGGAGTTGGTGGGCAAAGATGGGGAGGAGTTGCGCCAATTGCGTGGCGACCAGATTGCGATGGTGTATCAAGACCCAATGCAAGCCTTGAATCCTTCGATGCGGCTGGGGGACCAGATGAAAGAGGTGTTGACGGTTCACCGCAAAATTAGTGAGAAGGAGGCTGAGAAGAAGTGTGTGGCGATGTTGGAACGGGTGTATATGCCGGACCCGGCCAATGTGATGAAGCGGTACCCGCACCAAATTTCTGGGGGGCAGCAGCAACGGGTGGTGATTGCGATGGCATTGTTGAATAACCCGGCGTTGCTGATTATGGATGAACCGACGACTGCGCTGGATGTGACGGTGGAAGCGGCCGTTTTGGACTTGATTGCAGAGTTGCGGCGAGATTTCGACACGGCTATCTTGTTTATCAGTCATAATCTGGGGGTGATTGCGCGGGTGTGTAACCAGGTGGGGGTGATGTATGCTGGGGAGTTGGTGGAACGGGCTTCGGTGCAGGAGATTTTCAAAAGCCCACAACATCCCTATACGCAGGGGTTGTTGCGCTGTATTCCCAAGTTGGGGAGTGATAAGGCGGGCAGTGTGTTGTATCCCATTCCAGGGCGTGTGCCGCCACCAAATAATCGGCCGATGGGGTGTGTGTTTAGCCCGCGTTGTGATTATGTGCAGGAGCGGTGTCATCAGGAACGGCCGAAATTGCGTCAACTGGCGAATGGGACGTTTGCCCGATGCCACTTTGCTGAGGAGATTGATCCGGCCCGGTGGGTGCCTGGCAAAGAGTTGGAAGTGACACAGGTGCAGGGGGGTGAAATAACGGCCGAACCTATCCTCACAGTGCAAAATTTGAAGAAGTATTACCCGGTGCAAGGCAGTTCACTCAAAGAGATGGTCGGGTTGGGTGAAAAACGGTATGTGAAGGCGGTAGAAGATGCCAGTTTTACTGTGCCAAAGGGGAAAACCCTGGGAATTGTTGGGGAGTCGGGTTGTGGCAAAAGCACTCTGATAAAAACCATCATTGGTCTGGAAAGCAGTAGCGGTGGGCAGGCGCAATTTATGGGGGTAGATATTACGGGCAACTTGTCACAACGTAATGTGCAGATTATTCAAGAACTCCAGATGGTGTTCCAAAATCCCGACTCGACCATGAATCCGTCTTATACCGTTGGGCAGCAAATCGGCCGTCCGATGGAACGATTTGGCACAGTCGGTAAGGAAAAGGTGCGGGAAGAGGTGGTGAAGTTGTTGGAGGCGGTGCGGTTGGGCGAAGCCTATTACGACCGCCTGCCACGCCAGTTGAGTGGGGGCGAAAAACAGCGGGTGGGGATTGCCCGCGCCCTGGCGAGCCGCCCTGATTTGATTTTGTGTGATGAACCGGTGAGTGCGTTGGATGTGTCGGTGCAGGCGGCTATTTTGAATTTGTTACTGGGGATTCAGCAAGAGTATGGCACTACTTTGTTATTTATTGCCCATGATTTGAGTGTAGTACGCTTCTTTTCTGACTACATTGCAGTGATGTATTTAGGGCAGGTGATGGAAGTGGGGCCGGCCGAGGCGATTTATGCCCCGCCCTATCATCCTTATACAGAGGCTTTGTTATCGGCCGTTCCTGTGCCCGACCCCACCATTCAACAAAAGCGGATTCGCCTGGAAGGAAACGTCCCCAGTGCCATCAACCCACCTACTGGTTGCCGCTTTCACACCCGATGCCCCCGCCGCAGCCTGTTGCCGGATGGCGGCAAGGTGTGTGAAACAGACATTCCGCCCTGGCGCGAAGCAGAAAACGGACATCGGATTTTCTGCCACGTTCCATTACAAACATTAAGCGAGATTGAACCGGTGATCACGACAAATGCGTAACTGTTCAGACATACGATGTTTTAATCTCTTGTTTATCGTAAAGATTACACCTTAAAACATTGCATGTCTCCTGGCCTCGACCAGTATAGACAACTATCTAAGATAACAAATGGCTTACTTCTTATTCATAGATGAGAGCGGGCAAGACCTAAGAGAGGCACCTTACGAAGTATTAGCAGGTGTAACAGTAGAAGATCGTGACCTATGGAATTTAGTGAAAGTCCTTCAGGATGTTGAATTACGCGTTTTTGGAACACGGTATCGGGCTAATGAGAGGGAATTGAAAGGGAAAAAATTGCTTAAAACAAAAACTTATCGTCAAGCAACAGCTTTACCTCCAATCCCTGAACAGGCAAGGCAGGTTTTAGCAAAAAAGTGCCTGGAAGAAGGTGAAAAAGCAGGAAAATATGAGATAACTGCCCTGGCTCAGGCAAAACTGGCTTATGTGCAAGAAGTTTTAGAAGTATGTGCTCGTTTTCGCTGCAAAACCATTGCGAGTATCGTTAATCGAGACTCCCCAAGACCAAAGCCTACACACCTACGGAAAGATTACGCGTATTTATTTGAACGGTTTTATTATTTTTTGGAGGATACTTCTCCATTGCAAGCAGGTATTGTCGTTTTCGATGAACTTGACAAGAGCCGCAGCCACATCTTAATTGATCAGATGGCACGGTACTTTCAATACACAACAAAAGGTCATCTATATTCAAGCCGCATTATTCCCGAACCACTTTTTGTGCATAGTGACTTGACAACTGGCATTCAAATAGCAGATTTGGTTGCCTATATTCTTTCGTGGGGTACTTGGCTACCAGGAAAAAACGAACCTGCAAGAAGAGAACTGGAGGTTTTGACTGAACAGGTATACAGGTTACGTCATCGTTCAGTACGAGAAGTTGCGGGAAATCCCAACTATCCTATTTGGAGCTTTGCAATAATTTCTGATTTGCGACCTAGAGACGAACAAAAGGGAGAATAAAAAGGCAATGTACGGGCATCTGCCACGTTCCAAAGCCTCCACCTACATTGTAATTTTGTATTTATATACAGTCAAGGGATTCTAGGATAGTGGAGTGTTCTAATCCCTTTTGAGAGGTACTATGTTAGTTAAAGATTGTATGACCCGACATCCCATTATGGTGCCACCAACAATGGCAGCCGTAGAAGCCCAGAAAATTATGCAGGAAAGCCACATTCGCCATCTGCCTGTGGTGGGGAGTGGCAAAAAGTTGTTGGGTTTGATCACCCGCGACCGATTAGCCATTAAACCAGACATCATGGGCAGCCTGAATGTTTGGGAGATTACCCGTTATTTGAGCAACCTGACCGTGAAGGACATTATGCTGGATGCCAAAGTGGTACATACCATTGAGCCAGATCGCACAGTGGAACGGGCCGCCAGGTATTTTTCGGAACATAAAATCGGGTGTTTACCTGTGATTGAGGATGAGATGGTGGTGGGCATGTTGTCGGAGGTGGATGTGCTTCATGCTTTCCAGGAGATGTTGGGGTTGCCTGCACAAGGGGTGCGTGTGACCATACGAATGGCCAACAAACAGGGGGAGTTTACGAAATTGATGAAAGCGTTAAGTGATCAAGGGTGGGGTGTGATGGGGGTTGGCACGTTTCCCAGCCGTCGCGCTGAGGGGATGTATGATGCAGTGCTAAAAATTCCCAATGTGAATAAGGAGCAGGTGAGTGAGGTTTTAAGTCGTGTGCCGGGGCAGGAGTTGGTGGATGTGCGGGATGTGGTGTAAATGGAGATTGGTTCGTCGTAACGACTTCGTTCAAACCGCTGAAGCGGTTACTACGAACAAAACGGGAAGTTGTTTTTAGACGCTCCCTTAGTTCCCCAGTCTGGTGGTGCGGGAGACAAAAATTAGTTGCCCTTCGGGGGTGTTGCACAAAGAAACAGTGGTGGTGCGGCTGGTGAGGAAGTTGTCGTGGGTGCCTTCCAGAATGATACAACGGCCGTTTGCCCGGTTTTCGGCCCCTAGATCAAAAGTGGTCGAGTACCAGTTGTACACTTCTGGAAAAGAGGCTGTGGTGCGATAAGCATTGTCCCAGCGAAACTGTCGCGGCAACCCGGCATAGTTGGCATGATCCGATACGTACATGGCATCGGGGTAACGCGCCAGTTGGCGATCTTGATCCCAAATCAGCCACAAGGTCACAGATAGCCCCAGAACAGCCACCAGAACCAGGATCGTACAGCCTAAAATGAATCTTCGGTGAGACATGATTACAGATATTGTAGCTGTTCCTGGATTAAGTTCTACTGGTTACACACTTTTGGTGGGGGTGCAGGGGCAAAACGGCCGTTTTGCCTGGGCTGATTGTGTGGTAGACGATGTGCCAGCTGGAATCCAAACGGTGCAAAACGTGATTCGCCCAGCCCTGTTGGGTCAACCATTACACCAGTTTCGCCCTCTGGCTGAACAGGTGGCAGCCCTGATGGAAACCGTGACCTACACTCAAACGATTCTCCCGCCAGAAAATGCCCCGACCAAACTGTCGCGGCGGGCTTTGTTCTCCGGCGTGTTGACTCCCGAACCCAAAACCCAAACAGTGGTGGAAAAACGGCCGATTTCCTCCCCCATCCAATTTGCTGTCACCTATGCCTTGTTAACGGCCGTTGCCCACACCACCCCCATCGCCCAGGTTCTTGCCCATGAATACCACCTGGAATATCGGCCGTCTCCCGTCCCCCTCGGTTACACCCTCGCCAGCTTAGAAAACCCACACATCCCCAACCACCTGGTCAGTTATAGTTCGGCCGTTTCCTACACCATGACCAACGAAACCCCGCTTGGCAAAACAGGTGAACAGTTCCAGCGACAGGTACAACAGCTAAAAGAGTACCTCATCCCCCGGTTCACCCAACCACCGGCTATTTTTTTGCAGCTAAACGGCCGATTCAGCCAACTCTTTCAAAACAACATAGGCAAAATTTTAGGAGCCTTATATGGGTTGGAGCAGGTCACAAAACCCTGTCGGTTGTACATCGCCAACCCCATCAGGTTAGAAAACCCAACTGAACAGTTTCAGCTCATGCGCCAGCTCAAGGAGTATGTGCAACTGCGTAAAATGGCCTTACATCTGGTGGTAACACCTGCTGACCACACAGATGAAACGGGTCACAACCTTCATTTGCCGGTGGTTCAATTAGGCAACCTATCACGCACCATCGAGTGGGCTGCCTGGGCGCACGCAAAAAAAGCAGGGATTTTATTAGAAGGGCCACCCTCTCTGGTTGCCCAACTGGCCCAGGTGCTTCACCCCGCCCTGGTTTTGTGCCACGATCTACCAGCCACCTACAACGCCTTCACCCAAATCAAAAACGAGCAACCTGTGTGATTCCCCTAAAACTAAACCCCTTCACCTGGTTTAGTTATCACCCTTGCCCTAAATGCTCTGTTGGCAGATATTCCAAAATCCGCGCCTGGAGGGCCGGGTGTATGGCAAAATGTGTCTGCAAAAAGTTTAAGATAGCTCTGGCGGCTTCCAATGTGTGGTCATATCCTTGCAACAGGTGGGGAAGAATTTCGGCCGTTTCTGGGAAACGTTGTTCAAATCGGCGAGTGGGGGCAAACGGGTCGCGGTGAACTGGTTGTTCCGTTTCAATCAGGGCTGCCAATTCCACCACCCGGTCAACCGCATACCCCTGAATAAAACGGAAAGCTGATAGTTTTTCTCCCCGGTGGTAACGCCCCAATCCCACATACAGGTTGGTCAAGGCTTCACCCAGCAACCAATCTACAGAGCGGGGGGCGTGATTTTGGGGAGGAGGTGCGTATCGTGTTTCGTCAAATTCGGCCGTTTTCCACACCACCCGCCCGGCCGCAAAGGGAATGTGGACTAAATCGGCCGTTTCAAAAACGGCCGTTTCACAAAAAATACCATCCTCAAAAAGCAACTTGTGTCCATCGGCCGAATTTTGAAACACAAACGTGATTCGGCACACCCGACTCAGCCAATCCAGGTTCTCAATAAAGGCCGCCTTGTACCCATCCTGCACAATCACAAAAAAATCCAGGTCAGAATACCCGTCCAGCCGATCCAGCTCCATCCCCACCGAGCCAAGCCCCAACAAAGCCAGCGCGTGACCCGTCTGCGCCAGCGACTCCCCAATATCATCCAACCGCTTCAATAACTCTTGTGGTTTGTTCATACTTATCCAAATCATTAACAGAACTGAGATTGGAGATAGGGATTAGAGATTGGTTCAATCTCTAATCTCTAATCCCCTTCAGCAGAATATCAATTGATGACCTTATGCAGTATAACGGGTTTTGGGGGGTTAAATTTTGCTTCAGCTCACAAAAACGGTTCTACCACTTCCGACAAGGTGGTTTCAGGCAGGAAAGGTTGGGAAACGGCCGTTTGGGTCATCTTCAGCAACAATACCGCCCGATCCTGGCTCTCTTTGCTGGCGGCCGGGTGTGCCTGCACAAAAGCCGCCAGCCGATACGCCTGGGACATTTCACGATCCGTCATCAGGCTGGCAATCCCCACCAGCGCGTCTAACAGCCGGGGAATGGCATAACTTTCGTGGGCCACCCGCAACGCCTGATAAAAGTGGTGTTGGGCCGTTTCCCGTTCGCCCCGTGCCAACGCCAGGTGTCCCAAGCGGGTGAGCGAGGCAGAAATACCCCAGGGGTTGCCAATTTCCTGCGAAATTTTCAAGCTAGCCTGGTAATAGTTCTGGGCCGTCACATCATCCGCCAACGCGTCGGCCGTATCTCCCAAATCGTTCAGGCAAACGGCCGTTCCCCGTGCATCCGCCATCGCCTCTCGAATCACCAAACTCTCCTGATACCGTGCCTGCGCCTCCCGATAATCTCGCAACGCAAACGCCACCCGCCCCAAATTGGTGAGAGAAAACGTCATACTCCAGCGATTGCCAATCTCCCGTTCAATCGCCAGGCTTTCCTGGCAATACCGCCGTGCCTCCTGATACTGCCCCAACGCATATGACACCTGGCTCAAAATGTTTTTGGAAATCGCCACCCCATACCGATTAGCAGCCGCCCGGCTGACCACCAAAGCCTCCTGGCAAAGCTGCTGTGCCTGGTTGTAATCCCCCAATTGCGAAGCCACAGCCGCCAAAAAGTTGAGCGGGAAAATCAGGTCGGGTGGTGCGCCATACACCCGCAAAATCTCCACACTCTGTTTGAGCAACGCCTGGGCAGCGGGTTGACGGGTAAGTAACGAAGTGAACCACCCTTGCCAGCATAAACATTTGCCCCAGGCCACATGAACAGACCGGCCATGAGCCAGTTCTGCCAGCCGCCCGGCCGCCCGCGCAAACATCACCTCTGCTTCTTGCGACCGACTACGCATATAAAAGAACAGTGCCAGGGTATCGGCTGCCTGCAACAAAGCGGTCACATCCCCCTGCAAAACAGCCCAATTCCAGGCAGCGCGGATATTTTCCATTTCCTGAAAAATGGCAGCCAACGCCTCCATCTGTTGCCCGCCTTGTAAATCGGGCTGGGATTGTTGCAAAAAGGAGAGGTAATAACGGCTATGGCGGTCGTGCAAGGCGGTTTCGGTGACATCGGTAGCAGTGGCTAATTTTTCGGCCGCGTATTGGCGCAAAACATCTTGCAACTCATACCGGTCTGGGGCAGTGCGACGCAGCAGCGAGTTGTCCACCAGGGCAGCCAGCACAGGCAAGGAGGCTCCTGCGATGCGGGTGGCTGCATCGCGGCTAAAACCGCCACAAAATACGGCTAACTGGCGCAAGGCGCGCCGGTCTGCTTCGGTGAGCAGGTGCCAGGAGTAGTCGAAAACTGCGCGTAAACTTTGGTGGCGTTGTGGCACATCTCGCTGGCTGCTTTCCAGAAAGTTCAGGTTTTGTTCAATTTCGTGGGCAATACCCTGGCAAGGCAACAGCCTGGCCCAACTGGCTGCCAACTCGATGCCCAGCGGCAGGCCATCTACCAGTTGACAAATGCGGCTAATGGCGGCGGCATCTGGTTCTTGCAAGGTGAAACCGGGTTGTACGGCTTGTGCCCGGTGTTGAAAGAGTTGAATGGAGCTAAATTGCCGCCAATCGGCCGTTTCCTGAGTAGGGTAAGGTAATCCACCCAATGGGAACACCTGCTCCCCGCGCACATTCAGCCGCACCCGCGATGTCACCAGCAGCTTCAAACCGGGGGCTTCTTGTAAAAGTTCTACCAGAAAATGAGCGGCCGTTACCCATTGTTCAAAGTTGTCCAAAATGAGCAGCAGTTGTTTATGGCGCAAATAGTTGGTCAACTGTTTTTGGGCGGCATCTGGCCCGGAAAAGAGCAATTTAACGGCCGTTGCAATGTGTGAAACCAGGGGGTATGAGGTGCTGGTGGGTTTATCGGCCGTTTCGCTGCTCGCCAACGAGACAAAATAAACCCCTTGTGGAAACAAAGGCAGGGCTGCATGGGCCACTTCCAAAACCAGGCGAGTTTTGCCTACCCCACCTGCCCCAACTAACGTCAACAGACGACCGGCCGGGTCGCGCAGGCGAGCCAGAAATTGTGTTTTTTCTTGCTCACGACCAATCAAGGGAGTCAATAAAGAGGGCAAATTGTGAGGTGGCAGGTTGGCGGAAAATGTCGAGAAGGGATCAGCTCTTTTGTTCCCGGTTTCTTCGGTCAATGTACCGTCACGGATGTTTTGATACAACGTGATGGTTTCCGTGCTGGGGGTGATGCCCATTTCTTCATCCAACACTCGCCGACACCGTTCATATTGCGCCAGGGCTGCGCTGCGTTGCCCACTCAGGGCTAATAACTGCATCAGTTGGCGGTGGCTTTCTTCGCGCCACGGATCCATCGCCAATAGACGAGTGACACAGGTAATACCTTGACTATACTCAGCTTGTTGGCTGTAAAAATCGGCCAGGGTGTGAAGGGTTTGCAGGGCCAACTGGCGTAGGCGTTCCCGTTCGCCCAAGACCCATTCTTCAAACAGGGGGGCTTCTGGGACATAAAAACCGGCTAGAAATTCACCTTTGTACAGGTTGGTGGCTTCCCGTAGCTGGCTGGCAAGGGTGGGGTTGAGGCTGGCCGGGATGTGGTTGACCAGGTTGGTGAAGGTGGCGGCATCTATGGAATAATCGGCCGTTTCGCTCAATCCCACCGTCTGCCGCAAAATGTCTAAATGGTTGGGTAACAGGTGGCGCAGGTTAGAAAGCACGTCTCGCAAATTCTTACGCGCTCGTTCATCACTCACTTCGCTCCACAAAAGACCAGCCAGGGTGTCGCGGCTGTGTATTTGGCGGGTGGCTGCCAGGTAATAAACCAGGGCTTGGGCTTTACTGGAGACAAACCCTGTGGCTAAACGGCCGTTTACCACCACCGACGGACTACCCAGCAAGGTAATTTGCAAGCGATTTTCCACATTAATCTCCTCTTCCGTCCTCCCTTGCAGTATACCTTGTTTTATGGCTGGAAAAAATGGGTGAAGGGTAAACCCTCCGTTTACCCCTCACCCATTCTCTTATTTTCGCCCACGCGCCAAACCCAAAATAACGGCCGTTAACACGGTCATCGCCCCAACAGCGGCGGCTTTGTTCAACTTCGGCCGAATCTCCTGATCCGCCAGGGCATCCTTCACGGGTTGTAACCGTTGCGCCGCCGACGTGCCAAACATCAGGTGAATAATAGCTGCCCCCAACTTGTAATGCCCTGGAATCCGCAGCAATGTCGCCAGGTCAAAAGCCAATGGCGGCCCACCCACTACATAAGAGTGGGTTTGAACAAACTGCAAAACATCCTGTTCGCAATGAATCCGCCCCATACCCGACTGTTTTACCCCGCCAAACGGCACGGTAGGCATCATAAAATGCACCTTCGTGTCGTTAATCACCACAGATCCCACCTGCAATTGCCGGGCAACCTGCTGCGCCCTGGCTAAATTGCGCCCCCAAACGGCCGCTCCCAGGCCATAATCGGAGTAATTCGCCATCTGAATTGCGTGGGTTTCATCCCTCACCTTCATAATGGGCAAAATCGGGCCAAATGTCTCTTCCTGCATCAGCCGCATGGAGTGATCCACGTTGACCATCACCGTTGGTTCCATGTATGGCCCTTCCCGTTTGCCGCCGGTGATAATTTTTGCTCCTTTTGCCAGAGCTTCTTGTACATGTTCGTCCACAATACGGGATTGCCGCTCAAAGGTGAATGGGCCTAAATGGAATGGGCTTTCTAAGTCTGAGGAGTAACCAACCTTAATTTTTTTCGTTTCGGCCACCACCTTCTCTACAAACTGCTCATACACCGACTCCACCACATACACCCGTTCCACCGAAACACAAGATTGACCATTGTTAAAAAATGCCCCCCACGCCCCCCAGCGAGCGGCCGCATCCAGGTCAGCATCATCCAGGACAATCATGGGGTCTTTACCACCCAATTCACAAATCACCGGGGTCAAGTTTTCGGCGGCGGCTTGTAACACCCTTCTACCGGTCAAGGGGGAGCCGGTGAGGAAAATCATGTCGGGTTTGGCCTGCACCAGTGCCGCGCCCACCCGGCCGTCCCCGTGCAAAAAGCGTACATAGGGAGAGAGTTCGGGGATCCGTTTGAACAACCCTTCCATCATCACCCCAGTAGCGGCCGTTACTTCGGAGGGTTTCGCCAAAACGGTGTTGCCCGCCAGTAAAGCGGAGATGATGGGGGAAAGCAGCAGCATGAAGGGGTAGTTCCAGGGGCCAATCACCCCCACCACCCCATGTGGCTGATACTCCACATAGGCCCGTTTGAAGATTTGCAACCCCGGAGAAAGGGAACGCCGCCGCAACCAGTGGGGTGCCTCTTTGCAATATGCTTGTAACATGCTGGTCACAAATAACATTTCTGAAGCCAGCGCATCCTGGCGGCTTTTGCCTGTGTCTCGGTTGATAACGGCCGCTATTTCATCAATTTCGTCCACAATCAAGGCTTGCAACTTTCGCAGGGCACGAACACGTTCGTGAATGGATTTTTGCCCCCATACTGCCTGCGCCGCCGCCATTTCCCGCCGCGCCTCCACCACTTGTTGTGGGGTAGCCATTGTCACTTCGCCAAAACATTCCTGGGTGGCGGGGTTGATAAATAGTAATTTGTCCATCGTCTCCTTCCTTTTGGGTTGTTGTTACACAGCCTTTTTATACTCACAATTGAGATTGGAGATTAGAGATTTGCAAATCTCTAATCTCCAATCTCTAATCCCCTTAATTTATGACTTTACGCAGCATATCTAAACAGTTACTAAAGTTTTTTACGGAGCAGGTTTACGGCCAAAGCCAACAAGGGCAAGGCCAATAAACCTAACAAAACTTTTTGTTTGGTAGAAGAACCGTTTCGGCCGTTTACCACCACTTCGGCCGTTTTCGGCAAAGGTTCAAACTGTCCATTGGCCTGTTTAGGTGGAATTTTGCTCATGGCTCGTTCTGCCAGGGCGGTAATCGTCAGGCTGGGGTTCACACCCAGGTTCGCAGGAATGACCGAACCATCCACCACATACAACCCAGGATAATTAAACACCTGATGGTTGATGTCAATCACGCCGCTGGTTTCATCCCGGCCGATGCCACACCCACCCAAAATGTGAGCCGTCGAGGGTTTGTCCATCAACACTTCGTTGATAGAAGCCTGGGGAATGCCATTGACCCGGCTGGAGAATCGTTCGATCACCTGCCGCCCAGCCTCTATGACGGCCGGGATGGGCAGGGTTTTGTCTCGTTCGCTGGTTAAACCCTGGCGGAACAGGGTGTAGAGGGTGCGTCCCCGTTTGAGTTGCATCCGGTTTTCCACAGTTTGCATAACCAGCAAAATGGTAGAGTCGCGTGCCCAATCGGGCAAGAAGCGGGCTTTGAGGAAGTCGTAGGGGTTTTGTAGGCCATAGAGGAGGAAACGGCCGATTCGCTGCCAACTGCTCCCTTGTAAATCAACCAGGGGAACACCCAAATGGCGCATGAGCGAAGAGCCACGCGGATAACGAACCGGTTGTACACTGGTTACGTCATCTACCCACATGTGAGAGGTGATGGCAACACCCTGGGAATAATCTACTTCATCAGTCCGAGAGGTAACCCCCATGAGGGCTTCGCTGTTGCTGCGAACTTTCATGCCCAGCCGTTGGGAAAGGGCAGGCAGGCTTTTGGTTTCGTCGCGGCATTTGAGCAGCAGGTTATTGGTGCCCAAGACCCCGGCCGAAACAATGACATGACGGGCACGAACGGCCGTTTGCTGCTTAAAAAACCAATCCGTCGTGCGTTCATATACAATTTCGTAGCGGGCATTATCGGGCTGGGGGCCATAGAGGGGGTGAATATCCAACACATTGGCTTCGGGGCGCACCTCCGCCCCATACTGTTCGGCCAGGTAGAGGTAATTTTTATCCAGGGTGTTTTTGGCATTGTGCTGGCAACCCACCATGCAACCACCGCAGTGAATACAGCCCGTGCGAGCCGGGCCATCCCCATCAAAGAAGGGATCAGGTTTTGTTTGCCCCTCTTCCCCAAAATAAATACCTACTGGGGTAGGGGTAAAACTGCTTCCCTGGCCCAGTTCTACAGCAATATCTTGCAACACATGGTCAGCAGGCCACAGTTTGGGGTTTTGTGTCACCCCCAACATACGTTCTGCCAGATCGTAACAGGGTTTTAATTCGTTTTCCCAATCTGCCAGCCCATACCACTCTTCCGCCTCATACACATGACGACCAGGGCGAATGAGTGTGGCGGCATAAACCAGGCTACCGCCACCCACCCCACTGCCATTTAAGATCATGATGTCATCTAAAAAGTTGACCCCCATGATGCCAAAACAGCGTAAGGCAGGCAGCCAGAGAAACTTAAAGATATTCCAATTGGTTTTAGGGAAGTCGTCGGCGTTGTACCGTTTGCCACGTTCTAACACCAGTACGTTGTACCCCTTTTGGGTGAGGCGCATGGCCGAGACACTGCCGCCAAACCCAGAACCAATAATCACAAAGTCAAACGTTTTTTCGGCCGTATTTGGTTTGTAACTGTTCATTGCTTCCGTCCACAAAGACCACAAAGCGTTTCAGGCTCCCGATGCAGAAACCTTTAGGGCCTGTTCTATATCTTTTGACACACTGCGTTATATTGTAACGGAAGTTGGGCAAACTGCACAAGAAGAAGAAGGGATTTTGAGACTTTTGGGGGATAAACGGTTAAATTCCCCTGAAGTTACCCCATTCACGCCTAAGGTTATCCACTGACATTAGGCATTATCAGCATTAACTTTATGGGTCTTTCGGATTTTGTAGGGTTTGCCGTGAAACGTAAAACGTGAAACGTAGGATTTCTCTGGTCACGTTTTACGTTTCACGTTTCATTGGTTGTCAACCCCCTGAGTTTCCAAAGAACCAATCTTATTTCCAATAAACTTTATTCTGCTAAAGGGGATTAGAGATTAGAGTTTGTCGTCCGGTGAGCAGGTAGGTAACCACTTCTCCCTTGCCTTTCACGGGGATGGCACCACGAGGTTCAAAGCGGTAACGGGAACACAACTGTTCGTAGGTGGTTTGGGTCACCTGAATGCCACCCGATAACCCGTGCGACTCCATGCGGCTGGCGGTGTTGACGGTATCGCCCCACAGGTCATAGATGAACTTCTTTTTGCCAATCACCCCGGCGACAACTGGCCCGCTGTGCAGACCAATTCGCACCTGGAGTTTGCCAGCAAATTGGTGTTTCATTTCACTTTGAAT
>CAZPEJ010000031.1:12076-18285 GCA_964585465.1 uncultured Ardenticatenaceae bacterium | reverse complement strand
GGAACGGATGAACACGGGTTTTGAGGAGCGAGAAGCGAAGGGCGAACCTGAAACTTTGAACTGGAAACTCGAAACTCGAAACTGAGGCAGGATTTAACCACGAATGGAACGGATGGAACGGATGAACACGGGTTTTGAGGAGCGAGAAGCGAAGGGCGAACCTGAAACTCCAAACTCCAAACTCCCTATCTCGCCACACCTTTCCCTTTCTGTTATACTCTTCACAAGTCATAATAGACAAGGTAACTGTTTAGACATGCGATGTATTGACTTCTGAAAGTGGGTAAAAATGGGTTTTGAAAACACCGCATGTTTTCAGAAAGGTCATATCGTTACGATGGAGGTCACAACGTGAACTCAGCAAAAATTACCCGATGGTTTGTCTATTTCCTCATCGGGGTAGCCGTTCTGGCAATCTTGTGGAGTTACAACACCTCCACAGTTCCACAAAACAATATCTCAATCAGCCAACTGGCCCAAGAAATCATAACAAATAAGGTAAGTAAAATTGAGATTGGCAGCGACGGCCATCAAATCAATGTCACCTATTTGGATGAGGCCAACCACCCGGCCGCAAAAACCTACATCAACGGGTCAGCCTCCCTGGAAGAAATCCTCAGCAACTACGGGGTGACAACGGCCGATTATGCCGACAACACCCCCGTCATCACTTACGTTCGCCCCAGTCAGTGGAGTAATTGGATCAACCCCATTGGCATCTTCATACCCACCGTGTTAATCATCGGTTTTATCTACTTTGTGCTGCGCCAGGCCCAGGGCACCAACAATCAAGCCCTCTCCTTTGGCAAAAGCCGTGCCCGCATGTTCACCGGCGACCACCCCAGCATCACCTTTGATGACGTAGCCGGAGCCGAAGAAGCCAAAGAAGCGTTAGAAGAAATCGTGGAGTTCCTCAAAGAGCCAGAAAAATTTGTCAGCTTTGGGGCCAGAATCCCCAAAGGTGTGCTGCTGGTAGGCAGCCCTGGCACAGGCAAAACCTTATTAGCCAAAGCCGTCTCTGGAGAAGCTGGAGTACCCTTTTTCTCCATCGCTGGTTCTGAATTTGTAGAAATGTTTGTGGGAGTAGGGGCCAGCCGGGTGCGCGACCTATTTGAACAGGCCAAACGACATAGCCCCTGCATCGTCTTTATTGACGAAATTGATGCCGTTGGCCGACAGCGCGGGGCTGGTTTGGGCGGCTCACACGACGAACGAGAACAAACCCTCAATCAAATTTTGGTGGAAATGGACGGGTTTGGCACCGATACCCACGTCATCATTTTGGCCGCCACCAACCGCCCCGACATTCTCGACCCGGCTTTAATGCGCCCCGGCCGTTTTGATCGCCGTGTCGTCATTGACCGACCCGACGTGCGCGGGCGCGAAGCCATTTTTAAGGTGCATATTCGTGGCAAACCCATCGCCTCCAACGTCGAAGTGCCCATCCTGGCAAAATCCACTCCTGGTTTTGTGGGGGCTGATATTGAAAACACCGTGAATGAAGCCGCTTTGTTGGCTGCACGACGCAACAGAAAGAGCATTAGCATGGCAGAGTTCCAGGAAGCGGTGGAACGGGTGCAGCTTGGCCCCGAACGCAAAAGCCGCATTATGAGCCAGGAAGAACGAGAAGTTACCGCCTATCACGAAGCAGGGCACGCCATTGTCAGTCACCTGCTGCCCCACGCCCGGCCGGTGCGAAAAGTGACCATTATTCCGCGTGGGATGGCTGGGGGACTCACCTGGTACCTGGAAGACGACCACCTTTTTGGCAGTCGTTCGGAGTTCAAATCCCGTATTGCCGGGGCTTTGGGCGGGCGAGTGGCCGAAGAGGTGGTATTTGGCGAAATTACCACCGGGGCCAGTAGCGATTTGCAATATGTCACCCGGCTGGCGCGAGCCATGGTGACACAATATGGCATGAGTGACGAGTTGGGGCCGCGTGTGTATGGCGAAAAACAGGAATTGGTTTTCCTGGGGCGCGAAATCAGTGAACAGCGCGATTATTCAGATGCCATTGCGGAAAAGATTGACCAGGAAGTGCGTCAGTTTATTGATTTGGAGTATGAACGCGCCCGTCAGGTGTTAACAGAACATCGGGATAGGCTGGATCTGGTGGCACAAACGTTATTGGAACGGGAGACGCTGGAGGCAGATGAGTTTATTGTTTTGATGGAAGGCAAGGAGTTACCCCCCTCGTCTAACAATTTCAGGCCAACACGGCGAACGGCCGTTCCTGGCACCCCAGAAACAGCCGAGCGAAACAAACCAACCTTAGACCTGCCGCCAGCCCCATCACCTGCCTAAAACCATGACGATTCTTTAGGAATTTAGAGGGCCAACGAGTTATATCAATATAGGGGCCTCAGGGGTCAATCACCTCTGAGGTCTTTGTGTTCAATCACATGGATGAGTTACACATTCGCCCAGGGGAACTGGCAGATTTTCACGCTTGTTTAGCCCTTAACCACACCAACCAGACAGGACGTATCTGGCAAATGGATTTTGGCAGGCAGTTGGACGTGCTAACAGCCCGCTTTCAAACAGTGCGACTACCTAAACTGCTGGAAGTGACCTATCCTTATACCAGCGATGAACTGGTCAATCGGTGGTATGCGGCCGATTATTTCCAGGTGGCCGAACAGGCGGGGCAACTGGTTGGTTACTTGACGTTAATGTTGGATACAATGGAAGCGGTGGCCTGGTTGGGGGATATGGCAATTGATCCAGCCTGGCGGCGCAAAGGGTATGGCAGTCAATTTCTGGTTCTGGCAAAACAGTGGGCCAGACAGGAAGGAGCCAGACGGTTAATTGGCACTGCTTCCACCAAAAATTATCCAGCTACTTTGTTTTATGAAAAGAGTGGGCTGGTTTTTTGTGGCTACAACGAGTTATTACATTCAGGGGAGATTTTGCTGCATTTTGGCAGCTATTTAGGAACGGTATGAGTGAGTGGACAAGCAGCCTGGCACTGCTCAATGATGTATTAGAAGCGGTTATTGTTATTTTTGGTTCGGCCGTTGTGCTGTATAACATCGGCCGTTTTGTTCGTGAACCCGTCACACGCGCGTTTTGTGCTTTAATCACCTTTGTGGTCATCGTCTATTTAACGGAACTGTTGGTGAGTCGTACCATTATTCGGGAATCGGCCGAAACGTGGTTGCGTCTCGGTTGGGTGGGAATTGCCATGGTTCCGGCGGCACAATACCACCTGTCAGACACCCTGTTGGGCATCACCGGCGCATTACCCAAACGGCGCAGATACTTTGTTCCCATTAGCTACTTCATTGGGTCAATTTTTTTGGGGTTGGTGCTGTGGACACAGTGGGTGGTGGAGGAGTTTGTCCCTCTGGCCCTGGCTCCTCACTTAAAAGCGGGGACGTTGTTCCCCGTGTTTACCCTTTATTTTTGGTTGGTAACGGCCGCTAGTTTGTACAACGTGTGGCGGGCGCGCTGGCGGTGTATCACCAGCACCACCCGATGGCGCATGACTTACATTTTGGCGGCCTTTTGGGCCCCGGCGTTGGCTGTTTTTCCCTACATGTTACTTAGTAGCAACCCGGAGCGAGAAGTGCCGCTGCTGTTTTGGCCTATTGCCATTTTGGGCAATTTGGTGGTCAGTTTTATGTTTGCCCTGCTGACCGCTCACCTGGTCTATTTTGGGGCGGCTTCGCCGGATCGGGTAGTGCGGGTGCGGCTATACAAGTTTATGGCACGGGTGCCCCTGGCGGGAACAATTGTTTTGCTGGTGTATGTGCTGGTCAGCCGCAGCAGCCCGGTGTTGGGGTTGCCCACCGAAACGGCTTTGGGATTTGCTCTGGTGGCAACGGTGATGTTGGTAGAGTGGGTGATTCATGTGTACAAACGGCCGTTAGAACTGCTTTTCCAGTTGAACGATGACCCGGAGGTACGCCGCATACACCGTTTGAGCGAACGGTTACTGACAACCAGCGAAATCCAACAATTCCTGGAGATTATCCTGTCGGCTATCTGCGAGGCGTTGCGAACACCCACCGCATTTGTGGCCGCCATTACTCCAAATGGGCCAAAGCTGGAGTCGGTGGTGGGGCCACTGGCAGAGGCGGAAACTATCTGGCAGCAGGGGGATTGGCGCGAACTCACCACCGCCAACGGGAACGAGGAGTCGGGTGAGGCGTTGCGGCAGGTTAATAACTTTATCTTGTGGCAGGATTATTGGATTCAACCGCTTTACGGCCGTTCCCGCAAAAACGTCTTGGGCATTTTAGGGTTACGCGCCCGTTCGGCCGTTCCCGATTTGAACAGTAGCGAAAAAGAGATTTTTGAACGGCTCATTAAACAGGCAGAAGCTACCCTGGAAGACCGGATTTTGCAGCAAGAGGTGTTTGCAGCCGTGGAAGGGTTGTTGCCACAAATTTCTGCCTTACAAGAGCGACGATTAGCGGCCGTTTTTGGCGGGTTGCCCATTCTAACAGCGAACCAGGAGGGGCCAGAAGCCCCCCTGGTCAACGACCCAGAATTTGCCGACATGGTAAAAGATGCTTTAAGTCATTACTGGGGCGGCCCCAAACTGACCGATAGCCCATTGATGAGCCTGCAAATTGTCCAAAAGGCGTTAAACGACCATAACAACAACCCGGCTAACGCCCTGCGAGCTATTTTGACCCAAGCCATTGAACTGCAAAAACCGGAAGGGGAACGAAACCTGACCACAACCGAGTGGATTTTGTACAACATTCTGGAGATGAAGTTTGTGCAGGGGAAACGGGTGCGCGATGTGGCCAGGCGGCTGGCAATGAGTGAATCTGACCTGTATCGCAAACAGCGGGTAGCCATTGAAAACGTGGCCCGCACCATTGTCACATTGGAAAAAGCGATCCAGGATGAAGAGCCTTTATGATAGAAAGTTTTATTTATCAACAAGGTAAACTGTTTTGTGAAGGGGTCTCCCTGGCGGAAGTTGCGGCCCAGGTGGGTACACCTGTTTATGTGTACAGTCAACAGGCGTTGGTGAATCGGGCGCAGGCATTTATAACGGCCGTTTCCCCTTCCCCTGCCCTGGTTTGTTATGCCACCAAAGCCAACGGCAACCCCCACCTGATCCGGCTGTTGGGGCAACAAGGATTAGGAGCCGATGTCACCAGTGGCGGTGAACTCTTTCTGGCACAACAGGCAGGCATTCCTCCCCACAAAATTATTTTCTCTGGCGTGGGAAAAACCCGGCCCGAAATTGAAATGGCTTTACAAGCAGGCATTCGCGCTCTGCATGTCGAATCGGAAATGGAGTTAGAAACGATTGCCGATGTAGCCGCCGGGTTGCAAACAGTCGCCCCCATAGCAGTACGAGTAAATCCCAATATCCATGTCGAAACCCATCCCTACATCAGCACAGGTGAATACGCCCACAAGTTCGGTGTTACCCCTGAACGCGCCATGCACCTGTTGTCCCAGGCAGCCCATCACCCCTGGTTAAAACCGGTCGGGGTGGCAGCACACATCGGTTCACAAATTACCGAGATAACCCCCTTTGTGCTGTCGGCGGAGTTTTTGGTGGGCATGGCAAGCGAACTAGCGAGCATGGGGATTCGCCTGGTGTATGTAGATGTGGGGGGTGGATTGGGCATTAACTACGCGCAACAAAACGCGCCGACGGTGCAGGCATGGGCAACGGCCGTTCACCAACCCGTTGCCGAAGCCGGGTATGAGGTCGTCATGGAGCCGGGGCGTTCTATTGTGGGGCCATGTGGGGCACTCGTGACCCAGGTGGTTTACACCAAATGGCAGGGCAACAAACAGTTTGTCATTACCGACGCGGGGATGGGAGATTTGATTCGCCCCACACTCTACAATGCTTATCACCCCATTTATCCGGTGCAAGAGTCACAGGGTGAGCCACAAAATGTGGTAGATGTGGTGGGGCCAATTTGTGAAACAGGGGATTTCTTGGCGCGGGAACGGCCGTTACCACCGGTTCAACCTGGGGATTTGTTGGCTGTTTTGCAAGCCGGGGCGTATGGATTTGCTATGAGTTCCAACTATAACGGCCGTCGCCGCCCGGCCGAAGTGCTGGTACACGGCCACACCTTTCACACCATTCGCCAGCGACAAACCTTCGCCCATTTGTTAGACGGGTGCGGGGAGTTTTAGGTTTCAGGTTAAGGAAATCCGCGTTCATCCATTCCATCCGTGTTATTCGTGGTTAAATCCCTCTCTGGGTTTCAGGTTTCACGCCC
>CAZPEJ010000031.1:0-11976 GCA_964585465.1 uncultured Ardenticatenaceae bacterium | reverse complement strand
TTCCATCCGTGTTATTCGTGGTTAAATCCCTCTCTGGGTTTCAGGTTTCACGCCCTTCACTCCTCGCCCTTCGCTCCTCGCTCCTCACCTCCCCACCCCACATCTGTGTTATACTCACCGCCAGAGGAAGTGGTTGGTTATGACCCAAGTGATTCCCATCCCAGGGGAAAACAACGATTTTCAATACATTGACACCTTACGCCGCAATCGTACCAAACGGCAGCGAGAGCAACTGTTTTTTGTGGAAGGGGTACGGGCGATCAACCAGGCGTTGCATTACCGGTGGCCGATTGAAGCGTTTGTGTATACGGTGGAACGGCCGTTATCCGACTGGGCCACCAACATTCTGCACTACAGCAAAACCAAAACCCACTACCAGCTTCCCCTGCCCCTGTTAGAAAAACTCAGCGACAAAGAAGACACCTCCGAACTCCTGGCCCTGGTTGCCATGCCCAACGACGACCTGGCTCGCATCCCCCTCAAACCATCCTGGCTGACCGTCGTTTTCGACCGTCCCGCCAGCCCTGGCAACCTGGGCAGCCTCATCCGTTCCTGCGATGCCCTGGGGGCCGATGGGTTGATTCTCACTGGTCACGCTGTTGACCTGTACGACCCGGAAGTCATCCGCGCCACCACCGGCTCCTTTTTTGCCGTTCCTACCGTGCGCCTGCCCTCGCAAAAAGAGTTGTTACCCTGGTTGAAGGGTGTTCGCAAAAAATTGGAGAATGTGCAGGTGGTGGGCAGCAGTGCCAAAGGCAACAAAACAGTGTGGCAGCAAGATTTTAAACGGCCGACTTTATTACTCTTGGGCAACGAAACGTGGGGGCTAAACGAAGGGTACAAAACCCTGTCTGATGAGCTAGTGCGGATTCCCCTCACCGGGTCAGCCACCTCACTCAACGTTGCCAGTGCGGCTTCCATCTTACTGTATGAAATTGCCCGCCAACGCAGACAGAGATAAAACTATTCTTATGAAAATTCAACGCTTCCTTTTTCTGGCTCTTCTGGTTGTCGGTTGGTTGGTAGCCGATTTATTTGTTTCGCAAACAGCGACTCAGGCAGTAAACAGTTGTTTGACGCACGAACAGTTGGGGCAGGCTGTGTTAACGGCCGTTCAAAATCAGCAGTTTAGCCTCGTCCCCGATTACGGACAAAACCAGGGGCAGCCAGTTCAAGAGATGCCCAGTGTAGATGTCGCCGTGATCGCCTTCGAGGAAGGGTGCGCCCCGGCTTATACCAATGTGTTACTTTCACGCGACTTTCCCCAGGGACACATCGCCCAAATTGACCCCCAAACCCTGACCGTCACCGGAATTGAATGGAAAAAAGATGCCCGAAACAGTAACGGGAATAGTTATTTGTGGGATAAAGGAGCAAATTGGGATACCTACAACCTGGAAGATTTACTACCGGGATTGACCGGGCAGCGATATGTCGTACCTTATCCTGCATCACTCCTCAAACTGATGACGGCCGTAAAAATCATGCAACTCGTTGACCAGGGGCAATTACAACTAAACGACCCCTATACCGATGCCAACAACGTCACCAAATCCGTCCAAACCTGGATGGACGAGATGATAACCATCAGCTCCAACAGTGCCACCTTTGCCATGATAAAACTCCTGCACGACCGGGGCGAAATTATTGCCACCGTACCACCCAACCAGGCAAACCGCCCCTGCCCGCAACAAACCCAACGCACCGAAATTGTCAACACCACCAACGACCTCTTTGCCAGCCTGGGTTTAAACACCTTACAAATGAGCCGAACACGCGCCTGCGATGGCTCCTTCTTCAACGATGCCGGGTCTGGTGTAGGCTGGCACCACATGACCGCCTGGGATACCGCCCGGCTTCTCTGGTTATTAGATACCGCTGCCCCACCACCCGATTGGGCTGTCAACGGAACACCTGTTAATGCCAACTTTATCGGGGCCGCCAGCAAAAACATCCTGGTCAATCAATTTTTAGGACAACAAGGGTTCCATGAAGTTCTCAGCACCACAGCAACTTGTGGTTTACCTGGGCGGTTGCCCGGCATCCCGGCCGATTTACCAGACCGATGGATCGCCCCAGACGGCAGCGTCACCATTGATGGCATTCCCCTTTCCCCCGATGCTCGCCCTTGTGATGCAGTAGCCGAAGTAATGTTTGCCCATAAAACTGGTTTAACCAGCAACTATGGCAGTAATGCAGGTATCGTGACTGGTGCAGGTAGTTCAACCCGCCATTACATCATCAGTTTTGTCTCCAATTTAGGGTCACGTTATACCAATACCTGCGAAACAGTGGGAATCTGTTACACCCAAAAAATCCCCTCTTTGGGAGCCACCATAGACAGTTATTTGGAAATAGAGTTGGAAAATGGAAGTGTGACAACCACCCCCACTGCCACCATTACCCCCACACCAACCGCTACCCGCCGCCCCCCACGAGTAACGGCCACCCCAACCAGTGCCCTTACCACCACCCCACCCACAGCCACACGAACCCCTCGCCCACCCCGGCCGACTTCGACACCGGTGCCATAAGGTCAAAATAAACGTGCCACTCAGCTTTTGTGCAGTTGGGTGGCACTTTCATCTGTTAAAAGTATAATCCCCACAAAATACCCCTGTTCTTTTTTGGAGGTTCACAAATGGCATTGATTCCCAGTATGATCTTAAGACAGTTGTACACCCGCGCCAGCCTGAAAAATACGGCCGATGGTGTTTCTTTTGGTATCAAAAACCGCCTGACCGATGTCACCCTCACCGGCATAGCATCCATCAAAATCAATGGACAAGAAGTGCCACAGAGCAGCATCCTACTGACAACCGATGAGGATCGGGTCATATCTCCCAGTGACATATCAGCCGCCAACCCCTTCGCCTTTCCCCTGCGAAAAGGTTTCCTCATCAACATCAAACGAGAACAACTGCCCAAAGGGAAACACAAAGTTGAACTCAGTTTTGTCACCGAAGGGTTTGGCAAACTCAAATTTGATGTCGAAGACTCCATCGCCGAAGTCATCGAAACCATTCGCATTCCCCGTGACGACAATGACGACTACTCCCCAGAAGCCATTAAAACACGACAGGCATTTGTGGAAAATTTCACCGACAAAAAACCTGAGCATATCACCCACTACTCCTTTGACCCACACATTGTCAAAGGCAACTGTGAACATTTCACCGGGGTGGCCCAGGTACCGATTGGGTTTGCTGGCCCCATCACCATTCACGGCGAACAGGCTCAGGGAGAGTTTATTATCCCCATGGCAACGGCCGAAGGCACATTGGTGGCCTCCTACAATCGTGGCATGAAGGTGTTAAACCTCTCTGGCGGGGTGAAATGCAGTGTGGTGGGGGATGCCATGCAGCGTGCGCCTGTATTTGTGTTTAACGATGCACGGGAAGCACGGGAGTTTGTGAAATGGGTGCGGGAACCAGAAAACATGGCCCACATCCGCGAAGAGGCTGAAGCTACCTCCAGTGTGGCAAAACTACAATACATTGATTATTACCTGGCCAGTAAATTCGCCTATCTCCGTTTCAACTTCTCAACCGGGGATGCGGCCGGGCAAAATATGGTGGGGCGGGCTACTTTTGCCAGTTGCAGTTGGGTTTTGGACAACTACCCAGGCATTAAACATTTTTATCTGGAATCCAACTTTGCCACCGACAAAAAAGCCTCACAAATCAACATCATGCGGACGCGCGGCAAGCGAGTAACGGCCGAATGTACCGTCAAACGGGATGTCCTCATCGAACACATGCGGGTGGAAACGGAAAATCTGGCCTACCACGCCGGGGTTGCCAATGTTGGGTCTATTCTCTCTGGAGCCAACAACAATGGCCTGCACTCCGCCAACGGGATCACCGCCATGTTTATTGCCACCGGTCAGGATGTGGCGAATGTGGCGGAATCTTCTGCTGGTATTATTTATTCCGAACTGACACCGGAAAAGGATTTATACCTCTCCATTACCATTCCGTCGTTAATTGTTGCCACCTACGGTGGGGGAACAGGGCTGGCAACACAGCGAGAGTGCCTGGAGTTTTTGGGTTGTTACGGCCGGGGCAATGTGAACAAATTTGCTGAAATTGTGGCTGGAGTCGTGCTGGCTGGGGAAATTTCGTTGGCTTCGGCCATTTCTTCGTTGGATTGGGTTTCGAGCCACGAGAAATACGGCCGTAATCGGTAATCATCTATGGCGTATGGTGTAAATGACTGATTACGCCATACGCCATATACCCCATGCCTGCTTTCACCTACTCCTTCACCGTCAACGCCCCACTTTCGGCCGTTTCCGCCTTCCACCACGATACCCGCGTCCTGAAAAAACTCTCCCCACCCCCGATCTTTGTCCAGATTCACCAGTTTGAACCCCTGAGCGAAAACTCCCAGGCACAATTTACCCTCTGGGTTGGCCCCATTCCCCTGCGGTGGCAAACAATCCATACCCAGGTCGGCCCGGCCGGGTTTACCGATACCCAGCTTCGTGGCCCGTTGAAACAGTGGCAACACACACACCGCTTTTCGGCCGTTTCCACTTCCCAAACCCTGGTCAACGAACGGATAGTGTATGAACACAACAACGGGTTCAAGGGAGTCATCACCCGCCTGTTATTCAACAAACCCGCCTTGTGGCTGTTATTCACCTATCGCATGTGGGCAACACGGGCGGGGGTAAACGGCAAATGAGCAGGGGTGATTGGAGATTGATAGGGTGATAATCTCCAATCTCTAACCTCCGCCGCTCCATCAAATACCCCTCATGACCTCCCTTCCTCATACCTTGTTAATTGGGGCTGGTGTTGGCGGGCTGACATCGGCAGCATTGTTACTCAAGGCCGGGCACCGGGTCACAGTCCTGGAAGCCCACACTTACGCTGGCGGGTGTGCTGGCACCTTTTACCACCAAAAGTACCGTTTTGACGCCGGGGCGACATTGGCGGGTGGGTTTTCCCAGGGTGGGCCACATGCCCGCGTGGCCGAAACATTGGGGTTGGAGTGGCCGATTACGGCCGTTGATCCCGCCTGGGTGGTACATTTGCCAAACGGCCGTTCCGTCACCCAATGGGCACACCCCAACCAATGGCAACAGGAACGACAAACCATCTTCCCCCAGGCAGAAAAGTTTTGGCGCACCCAGGAAAAGCTGGCAAACATCGCCTGGGATATTTCATCCCGTCCATTCCCCTGGCCGCCTGCTACCCGGCAAGATGTCACAGCTCTTCTTCAGGCAATGCGCCCCACCACTTTTTTAGCCTTACCCCACCTGTTTCATTCAGTCAGCCAGTTAGCCGCCACCCCAGACCCCCTCTTCAAAGCCTTTTTAGATGGGCAGTTGCTCATTTCTGCCCAAACCACCAGTGATCAGGCAAACGCCTTGTACGGCAGTGCCGCCCTCGATTTACCCCGGCGCGGCGTGAACCATGTTCAGGGGGGAATGGGCGGGCTGGCGCAAACGCTGGTTAAATGGATACGCGAAAATGGTGGTGAGGTGTTTTTTCGGCAATCGGTAAAAACGATAGAAGTAAAACAAGGGCGGGTAACGGCCGTTTCCACCCACAAAGGATTACACCTGACCGCCGACTATTTCCTGGCCAATGTCACCCCCTGGGCATTGGCGGGGCTGCTGGGGGAACACACCCCACCCCGGCTGCAACGAGAAACCCAAACCCGGCCAGCTACCTGGGGAGCCTTTACGCTTTATTTGGGGTTAGAAACGGCCGATTTGCCATCCCTTCCCGCCAGCCATCACCAAATCATTCTCGACCCCAGCAAACCACTAGGAGAAGGAAACTCCGTTTTTATCTCTTTGTCCAATCCCCACGATCCCAGCCGCGCCCCGGCAGGCAGGCAGACCGCCACCCTGTCTACCCATACGGCCGTTGCGCCCTGGTGGGAATTACGCCATCAACCCGATAAAACAGCCTACCTTGAACGGCGAGACGACTACTGCGAACGGCTATTGCGAGCCGCCGAACAGGTTATCCCTGGGTTAAGACGAGCCATTCGCCTCTGTCTACCAGCTACACCTGTCACATTTGCTTTTTACACCAAACGGCCGTTTGGCATGGTAGGTGGTTTCCCACAAACCTCCTTGTTGCGAGCGCGAGGGCCACAAACGGGCCTGCCAAACCTGTGGCTGGTGGGTGACTCCATCTTTCCAGGCCAATCTACCGCAGGGGTGACACTGGGTGGGATGCGAGTAGCAACGGCCGTTTTACAGACAACCGTTTGAATAGACACCCGGCCGAAAACCCCCTACAATTCCCGTATGAACAACCACGATAACCACCCAACAACCCCTCACAAACCGCCACTGGCTTATGAAGCGTTGCGCGATGTGATAGACCTGGCCCTGTGGGCCGGGCAAATGTTAATGCAAGGCGGAGCAGAGAGCCAGCGTGTGGAAGAAACTGTTCACCGCCTGGGCACCGGGTTGGGGTGTGACTGGATGGATGTTTTGGTTTCACCCAACGCCATTGTGGTCACCACCACCAGCGGCAATGAGTTTCGCACCAAAACCCGGCGAGTCGTGCGCCTGGGGGTTAATTTGTGGATGGTATCGGCCGTTAATCGCCTCAGCCGTCGCGTAAACGAAGAAAAACTGGATCGGTTTCAAGTACGTTCCGAGTTAGAACGAATAGATGCCACTGCCCCACAATACCCTCGTTGGCTGGTAGCCGGGATGGTAGGCGTGGGGTGTGCCGCTTTTAGCCGCCTGTTTGGTGGCGATTGGCCTATCTTTGCCGTCACCTTTGTGGCCGCTTTTTTGACCATGTTATTGCGCCAGGAGTTACAACATTGGAATTGGAATCCGTTGCTGACAGTGGTGGTATGTGCTTTTGTGGGGGGTGTTTTGGCGGGCAGTGCTGTTTCGTTTGGGATGCAACCAGAAGTGGGGCTGATTTCGGCCGTTTTGCTGCTGGTGCCAGGAGTACATCTACTCACCAGTGCCGAAGATTTGCTGCAAGGCCACCTGGTCACCGGGTTGGTGCGGGGGGTACACGGCCTGCTCATCTCCCTGGCAATCGCAATGGGGCTACTGCTGGCACTTGGGTTAATCATCTCCACCTGCCCCACCACTACCGCCTCCTTCAGCAGCAACTGTTACGGCCTACAACTGGCCTCCGCCGCAACCAACAACCCACCCCCACCCATCATCACCGGGGTCATTCTAGGAGAAGATGCGCTCTGGTCAGGGTTGGCAGCCATGAGTTTTGCCATGGCGTTTAATGTGCCACGTCGGGCGTTGCTGGCTTGCGCCCTGGGCGGCGCAGCCGGGCATGTATTACGCACTTTTTTGTTAGGGTCTGGGTGGAGCATTGAACTCAGCACATTTGTGGGAGCGGCCGTTATTGGCATTCTGGCTCAAGGATTTGCTCGTTTCTGGCAGGCCCCGGCCCTGGTTTTCACCGTTCCGGGGGTCATTCCCATGGTTCCTGGCAGTTTTGCCTTCCGCACCATGATCAACATCCTGGAAATCACGGCTGGCACCAACCCCCTCAACTCTCCCCTGCTCATCGCCGCCAACGTCAACTTCATCAAAACAGGTTTCATCCTGCTGGCAATCGCTGTTGGCATCGCAGGCCCCATGTTAATCATCAATCGGCAAAAACCCGTCGCCTGAAATTTGTCACCGGGCACCACGCTCAATCCGCTTCATCCAATCCGCCAGCGTATCCGCTAGAGATTGGGTCAATGGAATCAACGGTTCCCAGCCAACAGTTTGCTGAATCTTGGCATAACTGCCGTAAAGTTGGGGGGTGTCCGACGGCCGTATCCGCGACTCATCCTGACGAATTTCCACCGCCACCCCAGCCAGGTCAATCAAGGTTTCTAAGATAAAACCAATTGAAACGGCCCGGCCGGAGCAAATCAAATAATACTCCCCTGGTTGCCCCCGTTCAGCCAGCAGCCGATACGCCCGCACCACATCACGCACATCGGTAAAATCCCGTTCCGGCTGCAAATTGCCCACCGAAATCACCGCTTCTTGCTGCCCCAGGCAAATAGCCGCCACCTGACTGGCAAAGTCGGGCACCACAAACCCAGGGGCCTGGCGCGGGCCAATGTGGTTAAACGGCCGGGCCTCCACCACTGGCAACTGGTAATGCCGCCAATAGAGGGAAACAAGCTGGCTGGCTGTCCATTTGCTCACCCCGTAAGGATGGCGCGGTTGGGGCGGGGTTTGTTCCGTAAGCGGCAGGTGGGCCGGGTCAACCGGGCCATACAACTCGGCACTGGTGACCACCAAAACACGCGGGCGGCCTGTGGCAACGGCCGCTTCCAGGATATTTGCCGTCCCACCCGCATTCATCGCCAGAGTAAAGGCCGGATCGAGCCAGGAACGGCCGGGATACGCCTGTCCAGCCAGGTGATAAATACCGTCGGGGCGAATTTGAGAAACGGCCGATTTCACCGACGGCAAATCCAACAAATCCCCCTCAACCGAATGCAAACGGGGATGTTCCGGCAACTGTTGGTGGCTGGTACTGGCATGAAACAACACAAACACCTCGTGCCCATCCGCCAACAAATCTTCTACCAAATAAGAACCTGCAAAACCTGTCGCTCCAGTGATAAATAGTCGCATACCTTGATTATGCCAGACACCACTCGTTTTGAAAACACCTGTCAACTCCGTATAATCAGGTGTATGGAACAACGCCTCAACAACATCGTCAAACAGCTAACCCGACGGATGGGCACCCAATTGGAAGCCCTCTATGTTTATGGCAGTTATACCCAGCATCACTACCTGGCCGGGGAGTCTGACATCAATCTACTGGCCGTTGTCAACGATGGAGCCAGCATTCACGCCCTGCGGGACACATTTTTACCCATTTGGGAGGAGCATCGTGCCTTCCTACGCCACGCCCCCCTAATTGTGCGGCAAAGCGAATTTAGTCGGCATATGCAACTTAACCCCATGCTGGCCTATCACCTGGCAAATAACGGCCGATTGTTAATGGGGTTGCCCGATTTATTATTGGATTTACCACCCATTAACCAGGATCACGCCTTTGCCCGCCTGGCCTTTGAAGCCATGCAAGCCTCGGCAGCCCTCACCCCAGAGTTGTTACCTTCCGATGTGGCCGAAACAAGGCTGTTACAACTGCGGCGGTTAGCACGACGAATCAAAGGGGACATGTTAACGGCCGATGAATCCCCTGCCCAAATGTTAGCCCGCATCCACCACTTCCTCACCCCCCAAATCACCAAATTACCCACCACGCAAAAACTGGGCAATACCCAAATGCTGGCAACCAACGCCCCCCTGCTGCCTGGACTACAAGCCATTTACAAAGAAACGGACAACATGGTATTTGTATTTGGCAATTTGCCCCCACAACAAATTATGAAAACCAACTGGGCCATTTTGGTGGATCGGCTGAAGGATCAATGTAGTGGGTTAACCATCACCACCACCGCCCAACTTTCCCTGGTCGTACTCTATGAGACCCCGCTGGCCCTGCTCTTTAAGCGGCATCAACACCAGTGGGGGTTACAACCATTGGCAAACCTCACCGCCAGCAAACAACACTTGTTGCGCCACGCTGCCCGCACCCCTTCCGATATTCAGATAGACTTTCTGCCCAACGACTACCTCACCCACGACTCCGAACAGGCGCACCGCATCATTCACGACTTCCAAAACAAACTTCTCAACGTACAACTGGAACACGAGCTGCTTTGCCGCATGAAAGTCACCGAACGGTTTACCCCTCCTTCACCCCTGCCCCCGCGCACAGCCCCCCATCCTGTCCGCATAGATGCCATTTTTAACCATCTGGGCTGGTGGGCAGACTTTTATGCCAATGAAATGGATGACGATTGGGCGTGAACAGGCCTCGTGTATTCCGTTTACACCACACGTCTGCCCCCAAACCGTTTGAGGATTAACAATTGCCTGTCTCCTATTTAGCCGGGTTGCGCCTCCTCTGTTTTGCCTTTGTTGTCTCCTTGCTGCAACCCCCTCCTCTTCTCATCACCCCTGGGCCGCCACAAACCGTCTACACCCAACACCCCATCGTTGGGGTTCACACCCGACTCACCGACGAAGTGGAGGAGTGGAAGATTCAGCGCACCTTGCAACTGGTGCGGCAAATGGGGGCACCCTGGATTGTGGAGTTTTTCCCCTGGGCCTATTACCAGGCAGAAGATGGCGGCATCGCCTGGGAACACCCGGACATGGTGATTCATCATGCAACGGCTCAAGGGTTAAAGGTCATCGCCCGCATTGGCCTCACACCTGAGTGGGCGCGCCCGCCCGATACCCCCCTCAACTATCTGGATGAAACTGCCTATGATGATTTTGCTGCTTTTACGGCCGAATTTGTTCGCCGGTATCGTGGTGAAGTGGTGGCGGTCATTGTGGGCAATGAACCTAATTTGAGTTACGAATGGGGTTATCGTGTCACCACCCCGCAAGATTATGTGAACTTGTTGCAGGTGGTTTATTCGGCCGTTAAAACTGCTAACCCCGACATCCTGGTGCTGGCAGGTGCGCTGGCTCCCACACTGGAACCAGCAGGCTCCCCCTGGGGCCTAAACGACTTAACTTACCTGACCGGCATGTATGAAGCAGGCGCAGCCCGTTATTTTGACGGCCTGGCTGTTCACACATACGGTCTCACCTTTCCCGCAACGGCCGAACCAGCCGCCGATTTACTCAACTTTCGCCGTGTCGAACTGATACGGCAGGTGATGGTAGAACATGGCGATAGCGAAACCTCCATCTACATTACCGAAACGGGCTGGAACGACCACCCCCGCTGGACACGCGCTGTGCGGCCGGGGCAGCGGATTCAATACACCCTGGAAGCCATTGAGTATGCAGAAACCAACTGGCCCTACGTCGAAATGCTGGCTTTATGGGCCTTCCGGTTTCCTGCGCCCAGCCGAAGTTACATGGATTATTATACGCTGGTTACGCCAGAGTTCATTCCAAAACCGATTTATGAGGAACTCAAACAATTTACCGGCAATCTGCCGCCTGAATGAAAAAAACTCCATCGCTTTTTAATTTATCACTTTTCACCACCAGGGAGACAGAGAATGGAAAATTTCCTGGCCTTTTTTACGCCCTTTGCTGTTAAATGCCAAAGGGGTTGTTTTACCGCCGCTCTCCTGCTTTTTACTCTCTTCCTGGCTGCCTGCCAAACGGCCGATAATTCCTGGTCGCGCATTCAAAACAGTGGCCTGTTGCGAGTTGGGTTAGACCCAACATTCCCTCCTTTTGAAGTAGATGAAGGGGCGGGTGTGCAAGGGATAGATGTAGACCTGGCGCGGGCTATTGCAGCCGGGCTACAGTTACAAGCCGAGTTTGTCTATTTTGGGTACGATGGATTGTATGACGCGCTGGCAACGCAGCAAGTGGACGTATTGATTTCGGCGTTGGTGATAAGCCCTGAGCGGCTGAAAGATTTTGCCTATAGCAGCCCCTACTTTAACGCCGGGCAAATTTTGATTGCCGATAACACAACGGCCGATTTTCACACTTTCTCAGAGATGGCACAAAAAACAGTAGCAGTGGAACTGGGGTCACAAGGGCATGTGGAAGCCTTGAACTGGCAGCGGCGGCTGAATGGGTTAGAAATTCGGCCGTTTGCCACCCCAGATGAAGCCATAACGGCCGTTTCCAACCAACAAGCTGATGCAGCCCTGGTAGATGCGGTAAACGGCCGTTTAGCCCTGCAAAACCACCCCACCCTAACCTGGCTGCCCGAACCCGTCACCGTTGAACCTTATGCCTTGGTGGTGCGCCAGCAAGATCAACAATTATTAGAACAACTCAACAACACCCTGGCAACCTTGTACACAAACGGCACCCTGGATCAAATCATCACTCGTTGGCTAGAGAAAGACGGTCATCAATAACTGTGCGACAAACAACGCTGGCTAAAGCCAGCTTACCTGTTCCCCCAAACCCCGTTTACGGGGTGTCGTTCTTAGCACGGCTGCTTTAGCACCGTG
>CAZPEJ010000030.1:0-18358 GCA_964585465.1 uncultured Ardenticatenaceae bacterium | reverse complement strand
GATAGCTGATAGCTGATAGCTGATAGCTGATACCTGACAGCTAACACCTACCCCATTTCCGCCTGTACCCGCCCCAGCCACTCTTTTGCCAGTTCGTAGTCGGGTTTAAGGGCCAGGGCGCGTTGCAGATGGCGCAGGGAGTCGGACAGCAGGTTGATCTGGCGAAAACACAACCCCATATTCAAAAAGGTGATGTGGTGATCGCCGAAGAGTTCCAGGGAGGTGCGGTAACAGCGCAGGGCGTTGGCGTAGTCGTGCATGTGGTAATAAACCCGCCCCATTTCAAAGGCTACATCGCGGGCATCGCCGATAAAAAAGTAATGTTGCCAGATTTGTTCCAGGGCGCGGCGGGTTTGTTGTTTCAGGTTGTCGTTGGCTTCGCGCATTTCATCGGCAATGAGGTCGCTCATCTGGTAAAAGAGGCGTGGGTCCCAACCGCTGAGGCGCAAGAGGGATAAAACGGCCGTTAATTTTACTTTGCTGGCACTTCTCACCCCTTCTTGCAGGGCAAAAAAGTCCACCGGGCCAAAATGCTCCACATGGCTGCGATAGGCGCGTTGGGTGGCGGGAAATTCCCCCTTGCCCAACAAAAAAGCCGAAACGGCAAAAGCAGCATCACGCGGGCTGGTGTGCAGGGCTAACCCACCCCGTTGTTCCAGGTATTTGCCAATGGCGTGGAAGTTGACGGAGAGGGAAAAGCTGCCGTGATTGACCGGCACCGGGTCGCCGTGTTGCCACAGTTCATCTTCGTGCCCATACCCTTTATCCCCGGCCAGAAGGAGCAAACGGCCGTTTGCCAGGTGTGCCAGCCGGTCTATCACTTCAAACGCGCCAATGGGCAACGAAACAGAGGTGTCCTCCAATCCGGTGCGATACTCATGCAAAATGTGGTTGTAGGCGGGGTTGTCCGGGTAATAATCTGGGGTGGTGGGTAAGTAGTCGAACCGAACCTTGAGCCGTGACAAAATGGCGGGATCATGTGGGTTGGTTTCGGGCTGCTCGGTGTATAGGGTGATGAGCGACTCGTACAGGGTGTCGTTTTCGACCCGAAAAGCATCCTGTTCAATGCTGTCAAAGACATAATTTGCCATCACCACCAGGGGGTTTTTTAAGGTTTCGGCCGAAAGGGTCTGTTGGTTTTCTGTCAGGTGAATCTGTTGGTCGTGGCGGGTATCAAACAGGGCAAAATCGAGCCACCCTTTGGCGATGAAGGGTTTGAAGGCGGGGTGGGATTGCCAGAAGTGCAGGTTGCTGGCGGTGAAATCGGTGATGACGTAACAAAAACAGGCAGGCAGGGGAGAAACGGCCGTTAATTCTGCCAGTTTCTTGAGGAACAAAAAGGCAAATCGGCCCGACCCGGCCCCCAACTCCACCAGGTAAACCGGCTGGCTACCGTCCAACCCTGGCAAACTATCCTGCAAAAAACCATACACCACCTGGGCATAGGCCTGGGCAATAAAAGCGTTGCTGGTAATGAAGGAGGGAACGGTCTCTGTATTCCAGGCACGAACCCCTTGCTGCTCAAAATAAGCCCGCTGCAACTGCCACAAACGGGAGTGTGAAAGGCGGCTTTTTTCTTCAATCAGATAGATGGGAGAGGTCTCACTCATGGGGGAATGTATGGTGCATGGCGTTTTACGTCATACGCCATACGACCTTTACATCATCAACATACTTGCCAGTCGCCGTATTTCGGCACTGATGGGGTGATTGGGGTAGTGCAGGGTAAAAATGCCCTGGCTGCCCAATATCATCATTTCGTCGGAGTGGGGCAACATGGCTCCCACCGGGTATTTGTACCGCTCTTCCAGGCGGGTTTTTAGTTCGGGCAAGGGCAGGGTGCGGGGGATTTTGTTGGCGATGAGTACCATGTTGTCTACCCCTAAACGGCGGGCGATGTCAATGACAACGGCCGTTCCCTGGTAATCCTGGTAATCGGGGCGCAAAATTACCCCTAGTGCGTCCGACACGCTCACCGACATTAAGGTTTCGTTGTTCAGGCCAGGGTGGGTATCAATAATCAGGGCATCCAGGTTCAAGGCGGTAATGAGCCGTTCGTATCCATCTACCAAGATGCCCACGTCATACCCTTTGAGGATTTTGGTAATTTCGCTCACCTGGGTGCTGGAAGGGATGAGAAAGATACGCCCCGGAACGGCCGTATTGAGCCGGGGGGTAATATCCACGGCCGCCTGCTCAATTTTGCACTTACCGTGCAGGTAATCATTTAAGGAGTATTCTGGTTTGGTATCACCCAGCCCTAAAATAATGTGGATGCCGGGCGATTGAATATCCGTATCCACCACCCCAACCCGTTTACCATCGGCTGCCAGGGTTGCTGCCAGGTTTGCAGTTGTATTGGATTTGCCAGTGCCACCACGATAGGAATGGATAGAGATAATTTGGGACATGGTTGTTTCTCCGAAAAAGATTTGAAACGATACGGGCTATTTGGTTAAGGTCAACTCATCCAAGGCAAAGATTTTGCGTAATTTGTAGTAAATCGGCCGTTAATGGGTGTTCGGGGTGGTGCAGGGCAAACACACCATTGCTGGCTAACAGGGTCAAGGCTTCGGTGTGGGGCAAAACGGCCGATACACCACACCGGTATGCCTGTTCCACTTCCAACTTCACACTTTCCGCCTCCCAGAGGGCAGGGACTTCATTCACCACCAACATCACCTGGGGAATCCCCAACTTGCGGGCTACGTCTACAATGATGCCTGTGCCCTGAAAATCTTGCCGATCCGGGCGCAAAATGGTCACCAGGGTATCAGAAACGGCCATGGCTAGCTGGGCATCTTCATGCAACCCGGCCGGGGTATCTATCATGACAAAATCAAGGGCTAGTGTGTTAAGCAAATCAAAACAGGCATCTACCAACAAATTCAAGTAATACCCCCCACGCAAAATACGGGCAATGTCTTTCGGCCGGGTGCTGGCAGGCACCAGGAACAGCCGCCCCCGAATGGGGTGCCGCCGTTGCAAATAAGGGGTCAGGTCATAGGCGGCTTGCTGAATTTCACACTCGCCCCAGATGTAATCATTTAAGGTGCTTTGGAAAGCCTCCTCCGGCACGCTAAACAAAATGTGCATACTGGGTGAGACAAAGTTAAAGTCCAATACCCCCACCCGATACCCCTGAATAGCTATCAGGGTGGCAATGTTAGCGGTGATATGGGATTTGCCTGTCCCGCGGCGAAATGAGTGAATGGTGACAATTTTGGACATAACTTCTATAAATCGTCCAACACATCCCACACCCGGTTTGCCATTTGGGTTGTGGGTTTGGGTGAAAAGTAAAGTTGATAACGCGGATGACTCTCGTCGGCCGGGGCAACGAGGAATAAATACCCCTTTTCGACCAATAAATCAGCTAATTGCCGGGTTTCGTGGGCCGAAAGGTTCAAAGCCTCTGCCAGTTCCACCTGGGTAATCTGTTTTTTGCGTACCAGGCCGCGAAACAGGCGGCGCAGGGGGGTTGGTAACCCCAGAATGTCTGCCATTGCAATGCCATCTGGGTTATTTGCCAGGTTTGATACGTCGTGCCACAAAACAGAAAAATCCATATCACTTGAACTGTTTAAGGGGCAATGCGGTCTGCCAGTTTACGTAGTTCGGCCGTTATCACGTTGTCGGGGTAACGCAGAACAAAAATTCCCTGGCTGGCTAAGGTCATCATTTCATCGGAGTGGGGCAAAACGGCCGCTACTGGGCAGTTGTATAACGTTTCTACCCGCTTCCGCACCTCGGTGAAGTCAAAAACTTGGGGAACTTTGTTGATGACCAGTACCATCTGGGGCACGTCTAACTTGCGGGCAACTTCAACCGTAACGGCCGTTCCCTGGTAATCCTGGTGATCGGGGCGCAAAATAATAATCAGGGTATCGGTAATTGCCACCGATAACAATGTTTCATTGCTCAATCCTGGGTGGGTGTCTATTAAAAGCACGTCTAACTGCAAATCGGCCGTTAAATCATCAAACCCATCGTTTAACAACCCCACATCATACCCATCGCGCAGCAGTTTAGTAATTTCGGCCGCTTTAATGCTGGCAGGCACCAGGAACAGTTTGCCAGTAACCGAAGCATCCAAATTACCCGTCACATCATAAGCAGCCTGGGAAATACGGCAATTCCCCCATAAATAATCATTTAAGGTGTACTTTAGCTGCGGCCCTTCCAGGTCAAAACCCAATGGCATGTGGATTCCGGGCGAATTGAGATCGGTGTCTACCACACCAACACGCAACCCTTTGGCGGCTAATAGTGCAGCGACATTGGCAGTGGTGTTAGACTTGCCGGTGCCACCGCGATATGAGTGGATTGAGATGATTTTTGACATAGCCTCTCCTGTTTCCTGAGCAAAAGCGTGAAAGTCCTACTCCTGAGCTATCGCCTCTACAACCGCTTCCGCTTTTGCCAGGCGGCGTTTGCGGCGAATATCTTGGGCCTGGGTCTGTAAATCCTGGAAAAAGTCTGTTTCGACCGTTTCTTTGACCTGTTGTTGCAGTTTTACCTCATCAATTTCAATACGCAACTGTTGAATTTCCTGGCGAAGTGCCTGTTCCCGAATGTATGCTTCCAGCGCAGCCACCGCCAGCGACGAAAAAGATTCCATCATCTGCTGTAAGTTGGCATCGAAGGGGATGACCTGGCCGTTTTCTGGGTCTTTGGCGTTGAGCAGTTGCAAAACACCCAATACTTTGTCCTGGCTGTTTTTGAGGGGAATGGTGAGCATGGAGGTGGTGTAATACCCCAGCTGTTTGTCGAAGATGGGGGGGCCAGTGAAGTCGTACTGGTCTTGAGTGTCATACAAATTGGGGATATTCAAGGAACGGCCGTCGTGGGTAACGGCCGTTGCCACATTACGCCGATTCGGTTTACCCGCCCCATCAAACAGCGGCAAGGGGTCAAAAGGAGGCTGAATGCCCGTTGTACCCCCATACGCCATCTGCAACGCCTCATTTCGCACAATCACAAACCGTAACTTCTCATCCTCCGTTCGTAAATACAACGACCCGGCATCGGCACGGCAAAACGTCTTGGTTTCAATCAACATCTTCTCCAACAAACGATTAAAATCCTTCTCCGAAGACAGTTCCACCCCAATCGGAATCACCACATGCAGCAAATCGTCCGCCCGCTTTTTCTCCTTTCGCACCTGCAACAACGTCTCCCGCAGGCGTGTAGTCATGCGGTTAAACGTAGCTGCCAACGTACCTATCTCATCGGCCGATTCCACCTGCGCTTGCGCGTGCAAATTACCCTCGCGGATGTGGTCAGCTACCCGTGTCAGCCGCACCACCGGCCCGCCGATATTTTCCCGCAGCGACAGAGACATTGCCACCGCCAACAACAAAGCCACCACCCCAAACAGCAAGGTACGGTTGTTCGCCTGATCCAGGTCGTGTCGCCCCTGCTCTAGCTCAATTGCCAGGGCTGTCTGTTGTGAATTGGTAATATCCGTCAACAAATCCGTCATCAAGCGGGTGAGCGGCTCCACCTCGGTGCGAAACTGGTACAAATCTTCGCGGTAATGTTCCCCCTCCACCAGGGCAAAAATCTCTTCCGGGTACCCCAAAAACTTATTTCGATTGGTGCCAATGGCGGTCATTAGCTGCACCTGGGCCTCGGTCAACAACCCTCTATTTTGTTTGTCTTGCAGTGATTTCCAGGCAATGCTGTTTTTCGCCAGGTTCGCTTCATATTCCAGGCGGTAAATGCGGTTGCGGGTGGTGACATAGTTGCGTAACCCCGACAGCATCCCAACCAGAGAGCTTTGGAAATCTGCCATATCTTTTAATAACAAGGTGTTTTCGGAGGACGGGGTACGAATGGATTGGGCATCTAGCAGTTTGCCAGCGTCAATAATGGTCTGACCGCCGGTACGCACGCCGTCGGTTGCCAGGAGACGATAAGCGGGTTCGCGGGCTAATTGGTCATCGCGTAGGGCAAAGAGGGGTTCCGGTAATTGCTCCCACATTTCATAGGCGGTGTTCAACTCTTGCAAACGTAGTTGATTGGTTTCGTCTAACTGGTCGCTGCGGGCCAGCAACTCGCTCAGGTTGGCTTCAAAGGTGAGTTTGTCGCTCTGGTAATCTTGCAAAAATTGGGGGGTGCCCAAAGCCAGATACCCATGCACGGCGGCTTGCATTCGCAACAGGTTGGCCTGGGCGCGGGAGGAGGCTAACACCACCGGCACCCGCACTTGATTGGTCTGGGTGATTTTGCTGATGGCTCGCAGGCTACCCGCGTAACCAATGGTGATGACTAAAAAAATCAACCCGACTAACAAGGCAAACCCCAGGGTTAGCTTGTGACCAATCTGCATATTGCTGATTTGCCGGGCTACTGGCATTCTGGTAAAGACCCATCGCCAGAAACGGCCGTATCGGTCATTGGGTGGGACATAATTGGCTGGTTCAGTTGTCATGGATTCAGTCTCCACTCCTGGATATTCCACACATCTGCATCCCAGGGGGTTAAATCTATCCCCAGCAACGCATTACTGACACCCGAAATCTGGGCACGGTGTACCAGGGGAATAGAGACGACATTTTCTACAAATAGTTCATTCATCTGCATAAAAAGCTGGACGCGCACGGCCGGATCCGTTTCCGTCGTCGAGGCCAGGTATAAAGCATCATAGTCTGGGTTAATCCATCGCTCTCGGTTAAAACCCGCCTGCCACTGGTTTTCTTGCTGCGGAATCTGGCTGGAACGCCACCGCCCCATGTAGGCTCCGGGGTCGGGGCTGGAGTTGCCTTCAAAAAACAGCTGCATGTCGGCGTAAAAGTGGAAGGTGTTGTTTTCGTTGGTAGCGGTGCGGTTAAAAATGGTGCTGGCATCCAGGGCTTCAATACGAACCTCTACCCCAATGGATTCCAGGTCATCTTCGATGATATTCAAAGCTGCCAGACGCACCGGGTCGTTAGAGGTGCGAATGAGAACGCGCATGGGTTCGCCGTTTTTGTCGCGGAAACCGTTACCATCACTATCCACCCAGCCTGCACTATCTAACAGGTCGGCAGCTTTTTCCAGGTCAAATTCGTAGCGGGTGTTGGGTGAGGCGTATTCGGCAGGCAAGGCCAACAGGTTGGGGGTGATGGAGCTACCCGGGTAAAGCTGGACAATCTGCTCTCGGTTGATAGCCAGGGCAAAAGCCTGGCGCACCAGCTGGTTGCTGGCATCCTGGTCGCCAAAGAGGGGGTGGGGAAAGAGCAGACTCGCCCGTTCGCCGCTTTCGGTGGTCTGGTTGGGGTCGGTGCGGTTCAGCAGGATTCGTTCGACATTGGGGGTGAGGTAGGCGATGGTGTGCCCGGTAACGGCCGTTTCTTCCATCTGGCTCAACGTAGCCGCATCTAGCTGCAAATTCCAGGCATAATCCACCTCCCCGGTCAGCAACACCAACCGGGCCGCTTCTTTGGCCGTGCCCCCACCACTCAACTCCACCCGACTAAAATAGGGTATGCCCTGACGATAAAACGGGTTTCGTTCATAAATAATACGGGTTGTTTCCACCAGTTCCGTACCTAATAACAACACCTCTTCACGGCGAAAACCATTTGGAATGACTGAGTAAGGGCCAGTCCCCACCGGCTGCCAGTTTGCCGGGGCATCCTTCGCCGCCGCCCCTACATAGTCGGCAAAGATGTGGCGCGGCAAAATCATACCTGGAATACCCACAAATGGCAGCGTCCAGGCAGGGTTGACATCTTTGAAGTTCACCTTGACCGTCAAATCATCTACCACCTCTACCGTATCAATCGCTGTGTAGTTGGCACGGCTGGCGGCTCCTGTATCCTGGTTAATAATGTATTCGTAGGTAAACAGCACATCGTCGGCGGTAAAAGACTGTCCATCTGACCAAAAAACGTCCGGTTTTAGCCGCCAAATGACAAACCGTAAATCGGCCGCCAGATCACCATTCTCCACCGAGGGAATCCCTGCTGCCAGGATGGGAATTAAATTAGCATCTTTGTCATAGGTCGCCAGAGGTTCATAGGTGATGCGGCTGGCAGCCCAATCTTTGGCCCCGGTGGAAAGGTGAGGGTTTAAGATGGTGGGGGCCTGGTGATAGAGAATTTGCAGCGTGTCATTGGGGTTTGCAACTGTGGGGGTAGAAGGAATGGTGGGGGTGGGTAGCAAGTTGGTGGGAGTTATCCCATTCGCGCAAGCATTTAGCAGAAGAAGGAGTAAAAGGAAAAGAGGAAAAAGAATCGGCCGTTTTGTAAAAGTCGCCTTGAACATAATTTACCTGTTTAACCGCCGGGCGGTTGTAATGGTTTGTCAGAGATTATAAATCCCTCTGGCAAAAGGTCAAAAGCCAAAGGTCATTCTCTCTCTTATTTTGCCCCACTTTGTGGGCAGAAGTGTTACAATTTGCAAACGAGCAGTTTTCCTGGTAACAATCCTCTGTAAAGGACGTATCCGATTTTTTATGTCTCAACCTTTTAGCTGCTTTATTGTTGGTGAAGGAACTTTGCCTGTCCAGTGTGCCGAGATTTTGCGGCAACGTGGACATACGCTCTACGGCCTAATTTCACCCGACCCGACCGTGCAACAGTGGGCCAGGGACAGACAAATCCCCTTTTTTGCCTTAGACGATTTGCAAAATACGCTAGGAAAACGGCCGTTTGACTACCTTTTTAGCATCGTCAACAACCACATCATCCCCCCCGACGTATTAACCCTGCCACAACGCTGGCCCATCAACTACCACGATGCCCCCTTGCCCCGTTACGCAGGCAGCCAGGCCACCTCCTGGGCGTTACTCAACCAGGAAACCATGCACGGCATCTCCTGGCACATCATGACCGGGGAGATTGACGCAGGGGATATTTTGAAGCAGTTTCCGGTGGCAATCACCCCCGACGACACCGCCCTAACCTTAAACGCCAAATGTTATTACGCCGCCATTCAAGCCTTCTCTGAACTGGTAGAGGAGTTGGCAACCGACCGTGCCCGTTTAACCCCCCAGGATTTAAGCCGCCGCACCTATTTTAGCCGCTTTCAACGTCCGCCCGCCGCCGCCATTATCTCCTGGCAACAATCAGCCCGCATCCTGGATTGTTTGGTGCGTGCCCTCAATTTTGGCACCTACCAAAACCCACTGGCTCTGCCCAAAGTGGCAATTGGGGATACGTTCCTGGTGGTCACAGAAACAACCATTGCCCCCGAAACGGCCGATTCCCCCCCCGGCACCATTACCGCCATCAACCACACCCAGTTGCGCGTCAAAACGGCCGATGCTGACCTTTGCCTCTCCCAACTGCTCACTCCAGACGGCCGCCCCCTGACTATCTCGGAGGTTGTCGGCCGTTTTGGTCTGGCAGTGGGGTACCAGTTGCCCCCCATCAGCCCCACGCTGGCGGATTACATCACCGTTATTAACAACGCCATCAGCCGCCACGAAACCGCCTGGGTCAAACGCCTCTCCAACCTGCACCCCATCCAACTTCCCTACGCCACCCACCTGTCTGCCCATACCCTCCCCCATTTCGTTCCCCATGCGACCCGCACCTTGCCCCCAGCGACCGATGCAGCCCGTTTAACGGCCGTTTTTGCCATCTACCTGGCCCGATTAAGCGGCATTGAACAGTTCCACATGGGGTTTAGCGGGGCCGCCCAACGGCAACTGGCCTGGATTGACCAGCTGTTTGCCGTGCAAATGCCCCTGCAAGTCCGTTTACAGCCAGAGTGGAACTTAAACCAGATTGAAACGGCCGTTGCCCAGGAAATGGCCGCCACCCAAAAATGGCACAGCTATGTGTTAGATATTTGGGCCCGATACCCCGAACTACGCACCGCCACCGACACCCCCCACACCCTGCCTGCTATGGTGGCGGTAGTCAATCAATTGGCAGATTTTCGCCCCTTGCCAGGATGCGTTCTGACCCTGGTTGTTGCCGAGACAGAAGGGTTGTACCAACTAATAATTGACCAAAACGCCATCACCAGCGAAACGGCCGAACGGATTCAGGCCCAATTTGATACCCTGCTGGCCGACACCACAACCCATCCTCAAAAAACCTTCCCCCAGTGGCAACTCCTTCCGGCAGATGAGTGGCATCAGGTGGTGCAGACATGGAACGAAACGGCCGTTGCCTACAACGATACCCGCTTTGTTCACCAAATTTTTGAAGCCCAAGCCGCCAAAACCCCCAATGCCCCCGCCCTCGTCTTCGCCGATGAGGTAATGACCTACGCCGAGTTAAACGGCCGGGCCAACCAACTGGCCCGTTACCTGCAACAAGAAGGAGTACGCCAGGAAACCCCCGTTGGCATCTACATGGAACGCTCCTTCGAGATGGTCATCGCCATCTATGCCATCCTCAAAGCAGGCGGAGCCTATGTTCCCCTAGACCCCAGCTACCCCTCCAACCGCCTGGCCTACATGATCAGCAGCCTGCGCCCCCCCATCATCCTCACCCAAAGCCACCTGGCAAACGATTACAAATTACCCATCACCAACGTGTTGGCCCTCGACCTCGACTGGTCACGAATGATGTATTTCAGCCAGGAAAACCTGAACACCCCCCTGACTGACGATTGCCTGGTTTACATCATCTACACCTCCGGCTCCACCGGTCAGCCCAAAGGGGTGATGAACGTGCATGGGGCCATTCGCAACCGGCTACTGTGGATGCAAGCCACTTATCCATTGAATGCCAGCGACCGCGTCCTGCAAAAAACCCCCTACAGCTTCGATGTCTCGGTGTGGGAGTTTCTCTGGCCGTTGATGTATGGAGCAGGTCTGGTTATTGCCCGCCCCGAAGGGCACAAAGACAGCAACTACCTGGTTGAAACTATCAACCGACACCATATTACCACCTTGCACTTTGTCCCTTCCATGTTGCAACTCTTTTTAACAGCACCCACTGTCGAAAGTTGTCAATCGTTGCGTCGAGTCATTTGTAGCGGCGAAGCGTTGCCTTTTGAGTTGCAACAACGGTTTTTTGACCGCCTCCCGGCCGAATTACACAACCTGTATGGCCCCACCGAAGCAGCCATTGATGTCACCTTTGAGCCGTGCAGCCGGGAAACCATCCCTGCCCTGGCTCCTCACGCCTCCATAATCGGCCGTCCCATTGCCAACACCCAAATTTACATTCTGGACAAATACCTCAATGTGTCACCGGTTGGGGTGCCAGGAGAGTTATACATTGGCGGGATAAATCTAGCACGCGGTTACGTAGGCCGCCCCGATTTAACTGGGGAACGATTTATCCCCAACCCTTTTTGGCAGGCAGAAACAAAAGCCCCCCCCGCCCGTTCCTCTCCCATCATCTACAAAACCGGAGATTTGTGCCGATGGTTGCCAGACGGCCGTATTGAGTACCTCGGCCGCATAGACTTCCAGGTCAAAATTCGTGGTTTTCGCATTGAATTAGGGGAAATTGAAACCGCGTTGGGGGCACACCCGGCCGTGCGCGAAGTGGTGTTGACAGCCCGCCCAGACCGGTCTGGGCAGCAGCGATTGATAGCCTATCTGGTGCTGCACCGCGCCATTCCCACCGAAGAGTTGCGGGCCTATTTGCAAAAACGATTGCCCGACTACATGGTACCAGCCCTGTTTGTGGTGCTGTCCCACTTCCCCCTCACCGAAAGTGGCAAAGTGAACCGCCGCATCCTGCCCGACCCCGAACCAGAACGGCCGAATTTGCATACCGCCTACACCCCACCCTACACCGACCTGGAAAAAACATTGGCCGACCTGTGGCAACAGGTGTTACATCTCGATCCGGTGGGCATTCACGACAACTTTTTTGAACTGGGAGGAGATTCCATCAAAGGGGCCGTTTTTATCAACGCCTTGCAGGAAAAGTTAAAAACCTTCCTCTACATTGTGGCCTTGTTTGAAGCCCCCACCATTGCCAGATTTGCCGCCTATTTGCAACAAAACTACGCTGCTGCCCTGGCCGGTGAACCAGAAACACCGGTCGTCAAACACAGAACCATCACCCCGGCCGATGTCACCCTGATGCGCCGGTTGATTCCCTCGCCGCCACCCAAATCCGTTTCTACCCCCTTCGCCCACCCCACACGGAAAAACAAAACGGCCGTTTTTGTTCTGGCCCCCCCACGTTCTGGCTCCACCCTGCTGCGTGTCATGTTGGCCGGGCACCCGGCCCTGTTCGCCCCACCCGAACTTGACCTGCTCAACTTTAACACCCTGCAAGAGCGCAAAAACGCCTTCTCAAGATCGGCCGCCTTGCGCCTGGAAGGCACCATTCGCGCCCTGATGGAAGCCAAAGAATTAACGGCCGATGAAGCCAAAGCGTTAATGAGCAGCTACGAAGCAGAACAAACCACCACCCACGACTTTTACCGCGTCTTGCAACTCAGCGTGCGCCATCGCCTGCTGGTGGACAAAAGCCCGGCCTATGCCCTGGATTTAACCACCCTGCGCCGTGCCGAGGCCAGTTTTGAGCAACCTTTCTACCTGCACTTACAACGCCACCCCTACGGCATGATTACCTCTTTTAACGAGGTACGGCTGGATCAAACCTTCTTTTTACCCAAACACCCCTTCACCGTGCAACAGTTGGCCGAATTGATCTGGCTTGTCAGCCAACAAAACATCCTGGAATTTTTGCGAACCATCCCGGCCGGGCGGCAACAGGTGGTCAAATTTGAGCAGTTGGTGAATGAACCGGAAAAGGTCATGCGCCAGATTTGCGACTTTTTACAGCTGGAGTGGGAGGAGGAATTGATACGGCCGTATCAAAACCCACAACAACGAATGGTAAATGGTCTCTACCCCGACTCCCGCATGTTGGGGGACGTGAAATTCCACACCTACCAGGCCATTGACCCCACCACCGCCACCAACTGGCAAAAACAGGTCAAAGAGAGCTTTTTGAGTGACCTATCCTGGCAGGTAGCCGAACAAATGGGGTATGAACGGTGGCAACCTGAACCTGCCAACCAGCTAGACACCCTGCTCGCCAACCTGGATGGCCTGTCGGAAGAAGATGTCAACTCATTGTTAAACCAGATGCTTTCTGGTAACGAAGCATAAGTTACGGCAACTTTTTGTTCGTAGTAACCGCTTCAGCGGTTTGGGCGACTAAATGGTTTTCTGGCTAAATCCGTGAGATGCAATAGTAGCCATACACTCGATGAGTAAGTGGGCAGTTTACCAAGAATTACATCAGTAGAGGGTTGAAAGAATTGGTGGGTATTACAGCTATCGGCAGTCGTAGTTTGACTCTGCTCAAGCTAGTTGAATTGAACGGCCGTTGGCAGTCTCTCTGGTTTTCTCAGCCTGCTCTCGCCTAATTGATATGCCTCATCTCTCATCGCCGATTTATTTACACCTGAAATGACTTCAGTATCAGGAAACACCTCTCGAATCATACTGCTTTTTTCATTTGCCTTCCTAATAATGGCCTGCGCTAAACGTACAGATGAATTAAATTCTATGGTTGATCTGGGTCAAACTATAAACAATTCAGCAGAGGATAGCGACTATCCCGATAATTGTAATCCTCGTCAACTGACTAACCTGATTATGAATTTCTTTGAAGCCTATAATCACGGCGATCAAGAGAAGCTCAGTTCCTATTTTCCGAGAACATTTCAATGGTACTCTGACGAAGTCGATAGCGTACAGTTTGTTACGCGTCCCGGCAATCGGGACGATCTCCTCATATATTTTGCTGAACGACATGAACAAAATGAGCAACTCAAGCTACAATCGCTCAGCGTAACCCCGCCGAATAAAGGCGGTAGCAATGTTAATATTGCCTTCGTCTACAGGCGACAGGCTGAGGACGTATTGCCTGGGCTTGATGGGGTGACCCGCGTTGGCGGTGGCAAGGGTGTGATAACTTGCCAAAACCAAAAGATTTTTGTATGGAGTATGGCAACAGCCGCCCCTCACGAGGATGAAGATGAGTATCAATGGTCATGCACTGAAGAATCGGAATCGTTGGTGTGCGTTGAATAGACAGAGGGACAATGATTGAAGAAACAGGCAAACAAATGACAAAGTTGTCTTTGAGGATCGGGATTATTGTAGATGCAGGGGTTGGGGGGAACCACTTCCGAGGGGAGGTGGGGAGCCAAACCCTTGTATCTGTTCTAAAGCATGGGCACCTTCTTGTTGATAGAGTATGGTTAATAAGGGGAGAAATGTTATGACTTACTATTTGATCGGCCACCGTATACGCGCTATGTTTCTACTACTGTTGACTATTTTTATCGTGTCCGCTTGTGCTTCGGCTACGGATTCTGCCCATACACCAAAATCGGCCGTGTCCGATCCAGATATAATTTTTGTTGGGGAGATAGGTTCCTTCCCCCAAGGCTGCGACCCGCAAGAAATCGTGACGTTTGTCAACAACTTCATCAAAACCTATAACGCTGGTCATACGGCCGATCTAGAGCAATTTTGGGCCTCTCAATTCACTGTCTACAGCGATGGTGTAACAGAAGGCATACAAGTTGACCCAACGACTTATTTTGAGACATCAAGCCGGGATGAGCTGGCCGACTACATCACTTTGCGCCATGCTCAGGGTGAGCGTTTAAGGTTATTGGAAATTTCCGTAGCTGGGCCAGCCAGGCACGGGGGCATGGCTGTTACTTTTACGCTGGCGCGCGAGGCAGATGATTTACCCACCGCAGCCAATACTCCCACTAGAATAGCCATCGGCAAAGGGGCCATCGCGTGTCCCGAAAAGCGTATTTTTGTGTGGAGCATGGGAACACAGGAACCAGGAAATATCCCCGAAATAGTGGCTCAGGATGCGTCGTACCGTGTGGCGTTTGACGAACTGCCTGACAAAATCATTGTCCATACCCGTAACGAGGAAATCCAATGAACAAATAGGTTCACCAACTGTTCACTTTATCTGCCCAAAAACCCTGATTGGAGATTGGCAAATCTCTAATCTCCAATCTCTAATCCCCTTCAGTAAACGTCAATTTATAACCTTATTGCAGCATAGATACACAAGACGTTATACACACGACTCCCGCCATGTCCCTATCACCCGAACAACTCGCTAACCTGTCCCCGCAAGAAAAGCGGGAACTGCTGCGCCAGCTATTGCAACAGAAGAAGGAGGCCCAGCCCAAAACCTACCCGCTCTCCTTTGCCCAGCAACGGCTCTGGTTTTTGGAGCAGTATGAGCCGGGCAGCGCGGTTTACAACATTCCACGCGCCGTACAAATAGAGGGGCCCTTACAAACGGCCGTTTTGCAACGCGCTTTAGACGAACTGGTGGCCCGGCACGAAACCTTACGCACTACCTTTGGCATGGTAGAAGGCCAACCCAGGCAACAGGTGGCCCCGGCCGGAAAAGTAGTAATAAACGTGGTGGAACTGGCAGAAACGGCCGATTCCACCCCCCAACGAATGGCCGAGGCCCGCGCCCCGTTTAACCTGGCAACCGGCCCCCTCCTTCGAGTCACCCTGCTCAAAAGCAACACAACCCACCACATCCTGCTGCTCACCCTGCACCACCTCATTGCCGATGGCTGGAGCATGACCGTTTTCACCCGCGAACTAGCCGCCCTCTACCAGACCTTTACCACCCCCCACACCCTTCAATTGCCCCCACTACCCTTGTCATACGGCGAATTTGCCCAACAGCAATCCCAATGGTTACAAGGTGAACGATTACAAAAGTTGTTGCACTACTGGCAAAAAAAGCTGCAAAACAGCCCGGCCCTGCTGCAACTCCCCAGCGACCACCCCCGCCCCGCTCTGCAAACCTTTGACGGAGCCACTTTTTATACCACCCTGTCCCCCTCTCTACTACAAGCCATCAAACAGTTTAGCCAGCAGGAAGGGGTGACACTTTTTATGACCTTGCTGGCGGCTTTTAAACTGTTGCTGGCTCGTTACACGCACCAATCAGACATCGTGGTAGGAACTCCGGCTGCCAACCGCAACCAGCGCGACGTGGAAGGGCTGATTGGCCTATTTGTAAACACCCTCGTTTTACGCACCAACCTATCCACATCTGCGGCGGAAGGTGGCACAACGGCCGTTTCCATCCCCTTTCGTGAGTTATTGCAACGAGTCCGGCAAACAGTTTTGCAGGCGTTGACCCACCAGGAAATCCCCTTTGAACGGCTGGTGGAGGCGTTGCAACCGGAACGCAGTTTGAGCCATCACCCCTTATTCCAGGTGATGTTTATCTTACAAAACGCAGGCGTGTCGGAGATCAATCTACCAGGATTGGTAATTACCCCGTTGGAGGTGGAGAGTGGCACCGCCAAATTTGACCTGACCTTGTCGCTGCGCGAAACGGCCGATTCCCTCGCCCTCGCCATTGAATACAACATCCATCTGTTCGAGCCAGCCACCATCCATCGGATGGCCGCACATTACCAGGAATTACTGACCAGCATTGTGACCCACCCCGACACCCCCATCTTGCAATTGCCCTTGCTCACCCCGGCCGAAAAGCAGCAGTTGTTAGTGACGTGGAACAACACAACGGCCGATTTTCCCCCTATTTGCCTGCACCAACTGATTGAGCAACAAGTCGCCCGCACACCGGAAAAAATAGCGGCCGTTTTTGGGCACACCTCCCTCACCTACCAACAACTCAACAACCAGGCCAACCACCTGGCCTGCGCCCTGTTACAACAAGGCATCACCCCCGGCCATCTGGTGGGCATTCAGATGGAACGCTCGCTGGAGATGTTGATTACCCTGCTTGGCATCCTAAAGACCGGCGCGGCCTATGTTCCCCTTGACCCTGCCTTCCCCGCCGAACGCCTCTCCTACATGATTCAGGATGCCGCCCTCTCTCTGGTCATTGATGCCGCCCAGTACACCCAATTGACCACCTCCCCCTGCACACCCCGCTCCTTGCCACCCGTTTCCCCATTACACACCGCCTATGTCATCTACACCTCTGGCTCCACCGGCAAACCCAAAGGGGTAGAGGTTTTGCACCAGGGGGTGGTCAACTTTTTAACCGCTATGCAGCAGCAACCCGGCATAACGGCCGATGACAAATTGCTGGCTGTCACCACATTATCCTTCGACATTGCCGGGCTGGAGCTATTTTTGCCCTTGTGTGTAGGGGCACAGGTTATTATTGCCAGCCGCGAACAACAAACAGACGGCAAAAAGTTGTTACAAACCATCACCACGTCCGGTGTTACCTTGATGCAAGCCACCCCGGCCACCTGGCAACTATTACTGGAAACTGGCTGGCCGGAATCCTCCCGCCTGCACAAAATTTTGTGCGGGGGTGAAGCCCTGCCCCATTCGCTGGCAAACGAGTTGTTGCGCCACTGTGACGAGTTGTGGAATCTGTATGGGCCGACGGAAACGACCATTTGGTCAACGTGTGGAAGCTATCAGCAGGAAGCTATCAGCAGGAAGCTATCAGCTATCAGCCGTCAGCTATCAGCCATTAGCTATCAGCAGGAAGCAGGCAGCTATCAGCAGGTGGTGGGTGTGGGACGGCCGATTGCAAATACACAAATTTACATTTTGGATAACCAGATGCAGCCTGTTCCAGTGGGGGTGGCGGGGGAGTTGTATATTGGCGGGGCGGGGCTGGCGAAGGGGTACCTGCGTCGGCCGGAACTAACGGCCGAAAAGTTTGTCACGGTTGAGGTGGCCGGAGGGCGGCTCTATAAAACCGGGGACTTGGCCCGGTATCGTGCTGATGGGCAAATTGAGTTTTTAGGGCGGGCGGATTTCCAGGTGAAGGTGCGCGGCTTTCGGATTGAGTTGGGGGAAATTGAGGCGGCGTTGGCAAAACATACGGCCGTTCGTCAGGCGGTGGTGGTGGCCCGTGAAGAGGGTGCGGGGGATAAACGCCTGGTAGCTTATTTGCTGGCAACGGCCGTTTCCCACCCCTCCCCGGCCGAGTTACGCCACTTTTTGCAACAAACCTTGCCCGATTACATGCTTCCGGCAGCTTTCGTCTGGTTAGAGAGTTACCCCCTCACCCCCAACGGCAAAATCAACCGCCTGGGGTTGCCTGCTCCAGATGCCCAACCAGTGGAACGGGAAACGGCCGTTTTGCCGCCGCGAGATACCCTGGAATGGCAACTGGTACAGGTGTGGCAAGCGTTACTCAAACAGCCTGCCGTGAGTGTCCGCGACAACTTTTTCGACCTGGGCGGCCACTCCTTGCTGGCAATGCGGCTAATGGCAAAAATCGAGAAGGAAATCGGCCGTTTTTTGCCGTTGGCAACCCTGTTCCAAAATCAAACGGTGGAGCAGTTGGCAGCTTTTATACGGCGAGAGGCAGGGGAGGCGAGGGGTGAAGGGCGAGGAGTGCAAGGGGAGAGGAGAAATTTGGTGATGATGGGTGGGGGTGAGTTGCCTGCTTTGTTTTTAATTCATCCGGTGGGGGGCAACGTGTTTTGT
>CAZPEJ010000029.1:0-18367 GCA_964585465.1 uncultured Ardenticatenaceae bacterium | reverse complement strand
AAACAAAAAAGCCCTGGGAATCCAGGGCTTTTTGGGAAACAATGTTACTTTTTACAAAAACTCAATCAGGCCAAAACTGTCATCATCCGTCGGCAGGGCGGCAATTTTTATGGTAGCCTGTTGCCCATCGTTGGCTCTTATGGTTAACGGGGTTTGTACATTCCAATAATCCCACAAATCCCCTTTAACGATTTTGAAGCTACGCATCGCCCCATGTTCGCGTAACAGATGACCGGATTTAATGCCATACCCATTGAGGACTACTTGGGCAACTACTTTATTACGAGTATAAACTTGAAAGACCTCACTTAATTCTGCCACAACCACACCTCAGTAAAGAGTATAATGACATTTCTTGTTCTTAACAAGGTCAACTAACAAATGGAACGCCGATACCACCGGTGTTACGGGTTTTCGCGGTATAATCCTTTGTTTATGACAGTAAAAGATGGGGCTTACGGTAAAGATTAAAAGGGGGTAGGCGATTTGTGATGACTGGGTATTATCGTTTATTGTATCACCCAGGTTGATGACACAATCGCGCTGGTTGACTGACAAATGTTATTTTCATCTATAACGGGCAACGGATAGAAACAGATAAACGGATGGATAGTCGAGCATTATCCGTTTATCCGCTTTTCATCCGATGCCTTAAATGTTCAATTATTAAATCTGTCGGTCAACCAGCACAATCGCGTCACACTTCAGAGGCAAAATTTTGTGACCGTTTCAACGATTTTAACGGCGTTACGCCTGAATCGGGAGTTTATGGCTAATGTGGTGGCGTGGGAGCGTTTGCCCGCCCGCGCCGCGCGTTATACGGCCGTTTCTTCTCCCTTGCCGCCCGTTTTAATGGCCGCGTTACAGAAACGGGGGATTGACCAGTTGTTTACCCACCAGGCCGAGGCGATAACGGCCGTTTCCCAGGGGCAACATGTCGTCGTCTCCACTGCTACTGCGTCGGGTAAATCCCTTTGTTACACCTTGCCGGTGTTGCATCGGTTGTGGGAACGGCCGAAAGCCCGCGCCCTCTACCTCTTCCCCACCAAAGCCCTGGCCCATGACCAACTGGCAGAAACGGCGGCTCTGATTACAAACGGCCGTTTGCCTATCCAGGTGTATGGGTATGATGGGGACACCCCACAAAACAAACGAAAACAAATTCGCCAGGCGGATGGCATCCTCATCACCAACCCAGATATGTTGCACACCGGCATCTTGCCCTACCACACTAACTGGCGCAACCTGTTCAGCCAGTTAGAACTGGTGGTATTAGATGAAATTCATGCCTATCGTGGCGTATTTGGCAGCCACATAGCCAACGTCATTCGCCGGTTGCGCCGCATTTGCCACTTCTATGGCAGCCAGCCCCAATTTATTTGCTGCTCTGCCACCATTGCCAACCCCAAAGAACACGCCGAACGCCTGGTAGAAGCCCCTTTTACCCTGATAGATGACTCCCGCAACGGCTCACCCACCGGCGAAAAACATGTCCTGCTCTATAACCCACCCCTGATAGACGAAACCTTAGGGTTGCGTGGCAGCACCGTTCTGGCTGCCCGCGATATGGCCGCCACTTTTCTGGCTCAAAATGTACAAACCATTGTGTTTGCCCGCGCCCGGCAGACGGTGGAGCTGTTGCTAACTTATTTGCGCGATGAAGTGGTATTACACGGACAGGAAAAAACGGCCGTTACCGGTTATCGTGGGGGTTATTTACCATTAGAACGGCGTACCATTGAACACAACTTACGCTCCGGTGAGTTGCGCGGCGTGGTAGCCACCAATGCCCTGGAACTGGGCATTGATATTGGGGAGTTGGATGCGGCCGTTTTGACCGGCTACCCCGGCACGGTGGCTTCTACCTGGCAACAGATGGGTCGGGCGGGCCGGCGGGCGGCCCAATCGGTGGCGGTGATGATTGCCAGCAACAGCCCCCTGGATCAATTTATTTGTCGGCACCCCCGTTTTTTGTTCGGCCGTTCCCCCGAATATGCCCTGACCAACCCCGACAACCCGCGTATTATGCTGCGCCATCTGGCCTGTGCTGCGTTTGAGCTGCCATTTCGCCAGGGCGAATCGTATGGCGCGTATGGGCCAGCCGATGACCTGTTGGCAGAGATGGCGGAAAATGGCACTTTGCACCACACCCGCCAGCAATATCACTGGATTGGTGAAGGTGTGCCAACAAACCGCGTCTCGTTGCGTACCAGTGGCGATGAGACGGTGGTCATTCAGGCAGATGGACAGGTGATTGGCGAAGTAGACCTGGATAGTGCGCCCACGTTGGTGTATGAAGGGGCCATTTACATGCACCAGGCACAGACGTATCTGGTGGAGCAGTTGGATTGGAACGGCCGTATTGCCCACACCCGCCCGGTTGAGGTGGATTATTACACTCGCGCCACCGTTGGCAGCCACATTCGCCACCTGCGCCCAGAAGCCGAAACCAGCGAACAGGGGTTATTGCGGGCGTATGGGGATGTTTCTGTCCTGACGCAGGCCACCAGTTATCGCAAGTTAAAACGGTACTCTAATGAATTGTTGGGGTATGGGCAGATTGAGTTGCCACCGATGGCCTTGGAAACCAGCGGCTATTGGCTCGTTTTTGGCGAATCGTTGAGCGAAAAGTTGTATCAACAGGGTATTTTGTTGCGCCCCAACGATTATGGGCCAAACTGGCAGCAGCAACGGCAACAGGCGTTAACACGGGACGAACACCGTTGCCGCATGTGCGGGGCGAGTGGGGGTTTGTTGCACATTCACCATATTCGGCCGTTTCGGGAATTTGCCTATGTGCGCGGTGAAAATGAAAATTACCTCCAGGCCAATGAGTTGGATAACCTGATCACCCTTTGCCCCAGCTGCCACCGCCGCGCCGAAGAGGGGCAACAAACCCGTTCTGCCCTGGGCGGGTTGGCCTATGTGTTGCACAATCTGGCCCCCCTTTATCTGATGTGTGACCCAAACGACCTGGCGGTGGCGGTGGAAAGCCGCAGCCCCCTTACCCAGCTACCCACCATTGTGTTGTACGAACAGATTCCGGCCGGGGTGGGGTTTAGCCAACGGCTATTTGACCTGCATCACGGGTTGTTGGATGCTGCGCTGGAACTGGTAACAGATTGCACCTGCCACGATGGTTGCCCGGCCTGCGTGGGGCCACCAGGCGACATCGGCCCAGATACCAAAGAGATGACGCGGCAGCTTTTACAGATATTGTGCGTGAAATATGAAAAATGATCCTTCCTATCACGTTTCACGTTTCACGCTTCACGCTTCACTTCCCACAGGAGTTCCCTTGACATTTTCCATCCCTTTCCACCACGTTGGCGGCAGCGGGCCGTTGTTGCATTATGCCCATCCCAATGGGTATACCCCGTTGGTTTTTAAACAATTTTTGCAACCCCTGATACCCCATTTCCAGGTGACGGCGGTGTGCCATCGGCCGTTGTGGCCCGGCAGCCAGCCAGAGGAAATGACCAACTGGCATCTGATAGCTGATGATTTGATGGACTTGTTTGAGCAGCAGCAGTGGGAGGGGGTGATTGGGGTGGGGCATTCGTTGGGGGCGGTGGTGACGATGTATGCAGCGGTGAAACGGCCGTCTTTGTTTCGCGCCCTGGTGCTGATTGACCCGGTGTTCCTGGTTCCCGCCTGGCTGGAAGTGGTTGCCGCCAATCCCGCTGTAACGGCCGATACACCCCTGGTACAAAATGCCCTGCGCCGCCGCCATCGCTGGGCTACCCGCCAGGCTGCTTTTGACCGTTTTCGTAACAAAGAAGCCTTTCAAACCTGGTCAGACACTGTTTTGTGGGATTATGTCAACGAAGGATTGCGCCAGGATGAAACAGGTGAATATGTTTTGACCTACTCCCGCGAATGGGAAGCCCAATTTTATAGCCAACCGCCTACCGATGTGTGGCAATACATCCCACAAATCACCCAGCCCACTCTGGCAATTCGCGGCGCACACTCCGATACCTTGTTCCCCGACTCCTGGCAGCGATGGCAGCAGCAGCAACCCCAGGCTACCTTTGTGGAAATTGAGGGGGCAGGGCATATGGTAACGGCCGAACGGCCGATCCTTGTCGCTGAACACATTTTGCAGTTTACCGCTTCGTTATAACCCCACCCTATGGCTCTTTTTCCCTTTCTCCTGGTTGTTATCTCGGTCTTTAGCCATGCCAGTTGGAACTTTCTGGCTAAACGGGCCTACGACAAAGACATCTTTTTTGGTCTGAGCAAGGTGGCCGAAACCACCCTGTTTATCGTGCCGTTTGCCTGGGTCTTGTCAAAAGAAGGGGTCGAGTGGCAAAAGTGGTACTTTATTGCCGGGGCTGCCTTATTGGTTTTTCTCTACTACCTCTTTTTGGCCCAGGCATACAAACGGCTGGATTTGTCGGTGGCCTATCCGGTAGCCCGTGCCAGTGGGTTGTTCCTGCCCTTTTTGGCATATCTGGTTATTGGCGAGACGGTGGATTGGGTGGGTGGTTTGTCGCTGGTTTGTGTGACAGTGGGTGTTTTGGTGATCCAGATGGAGGCGTTTGATTGGGTTTCGCTGCGCCGCCTGGCCAGCCAGTTTGCCCGCCCTGGTATTATATTTGCCCTGCTCACCGCGTTGATGTATGCCTCCTACACCTTGTGGGACAAGATCAGCGTTAGTTATTTGCCCCCGTTTATTTACCTGTTCAGTTATACGGCCGTTATCACCCTTTTTTACCTGATCAAATTACGTAAAACCCCCCAAGAAGAGATTTTGCGCGAGTGGCAGCAACATAAATGGGCCATTATCGCCGTTGGGTTTTTGGATACGTTTACCTATGTTTTGGTTTTGACCGCTCTGCAAACCAGTAAAGCCAACTATGTCAGTGCTTTGCGCCAGCTGAGCCTGGCGGTTGGGGTGTTTCTGGGGTGGCGATATTTGCAAGAACCCATGACTGTGCCGAAGATAACGGCCGTTTTTCTATTGATGTCAGGTGCCTGGCTAGTACTTTTGGCCCATTAACCCCCCACTTAACGCATCTTGTAAGATGCCTTGCCTACCCTTACAATGTTCAGACCAGAAGGTTGGTTGGGGCTATCTGTGTGTGTCCACTTTTAAGACGAAAAAAGATAACCCATCCATTGAAGATGTTGTATGTCACCCAAGCAAGCGCCGCGCAGGGATTATTTCCCCCAGTTGAGCGGGCTGATCATTTTGAGCAGCCTGATATTATGCCTGCTGCGGTTTAACACCATTCCTGTCGGCTCATTTTTTGATGATGCCCATTACCTGGTTCTAGCCGAAAGCCTGGCAAACGGGCACGGATACCACCTGGTGAACTACCCCCACGCCCCGGTGGAACGAGCCTTTCCCCCTGGCTGGCCTGTCCTGTTAACCCCACTTGCTGCGCTTTTCCCTGGCAACCTGTTTTTCCCCAAATTATTAACCCTGCTGTTGACGCTAGGCACGTTTCTACTGGTTTATACCCTGCTGGCTCCGCGCCTGGCCCGGCCGTATCAGACAGGTTTGCTCATTTTGGTCGCCCTCAACCCCCACCTGGTGGGCATGAGTGGCACGGTGATGTCGGAAGCCGCGTTTATCTTTTTTGTTTTGTTATCGCTTAATGTGCTGGCGGCCTGGGGACAGCCGCAAAATGGGCAGAAGTGGTGGTTATTGGGTATAGCCTTTGTCTTGGCTCTGGTGGCTGCGCTGATTCGCACCATCGGCATTGCCTTAATTTTGGGCATGGGGGTGTATGTAGTGGGGCGAATCGGCCGATTTCGTTGGTTGGCGGGAATAACGGCCGTTTGCCTGACACTCGGTACTGGCCTCATCTGGCTCAACGCCCAACAAGGTGGCTCTTTACTCTTTTCCAGCCAATACAGCACCCACCTCACCTACATCACCAGCCGCCTGGGTGACTTCCTTCGCTTTTGGCAGCAATGGCACACCATTTCCCCCGAAACCATTACCAACGGCATCATCCCCATTTTTGAATTACAACCCATCACCAACCTGCTCACCCCCATTGGCACCCTGCTCCTCAGCCTGATCATCCTGGCCGTTGCCGCCATAGGGTTTTTCCACTGTTTACCCCACAAACAACCCACCGAACTGTACGTGTTGGCCTATGGCAGCATTTTCTACTTTTGGGTGGTATACATTGACACCACCCAGCCCCGGTTGGTCATTCCCCTGATCCCATTCCTCTATTTCTACTGGTTACAAGCCACTATCTGGTTTGCCGGGCGCATCTCCCCCCCACACGCCGGGCGGGTTGTGTGGCTGGTGGTTGGCCTCATCAGCCTCCTGTCTTTAGCCCGCAATGCCCACGCCTGGTTAAACCCAGTGCAAGATCGTGTGGTAGATTTAACCGCAGGCACCACCTGGTTGCGGGAAAACGCCCCCCCAGACGCAGTGATCATGACCCCCAACCCCGTTCCCGACTACCTATACATTCGCCGCCTGACAGTAGATTATCCCCGCAAAGAAGAAGACGTACTCACCTATTTACAGCAAAATGAGGTACAATACCTCATTGTCCGGCCAAACCTGCGAAATTGGGATAGTAAACTGCTAGACCCCATAGCTCAAGAGATATTAATTCCTTTTATAAATGCTGAGACAGAAAAGTTCCAGGTCGTTTATTCAAACCAGGATGAAGCTGTAACCGTTTATCAGGTTGTGGAGCAAACCCAGTGAAATCATCAGAACGAAAACATAAAATCACACAGCGTGAGATATTTAACTTTTTGCTCATCTTTTTAGGGGCTATCACATTGGGATTGTATTACAGTTGGTGGCTCAAAGACGATCATTGGAAATCGGTTGGGTTGCTCATCTGTCTCGTTTTTGCCGTTTTGTATGGGGGGATTCAAATTTTAGGTAACTGGCTGATGTATCTTGCCACCTATCGCCGGTTAGCCCGTTCGCCAAAACCAGATAAAAACCTCACCGTAGATGTTTTTATCACGGCCTGTGGAGAAGAAAAGCGGTTGATTGAACGGGCTGTACGAGGTGTGTTGAATATGCACGGGCACCATCGTACCTGGTTATTGGATGATGGAAGAGACCCGGCACTCGCCGAAATGGCCGCCCAGTTAGGGGTGGGGTATTTGACCCGCAACGACCGCACCGATGCCAAAGCGGGTAATATCAATGCCGCTCTGGCAAAAACCAATGGAGAGGTGGTGGTTATTTTTGACATTGACCATGTACCAACACCTGATTTTTTGCAGAAGACATTGGGACACTTTAACTTTCCCCGTGTGGGATTTGTTCAGGTCATGCTCAATTTTGATAACCGGGAGGATGGCTGGGTGGCCCAGGCAGCGGCCGATACCAGCCTGGATTTTTACAACCCTACCTCAATTGGGCTGGACGGGGTTCGTAGTGCTACCCTGATCGGCAGCAATGCGTTAATCCGGCGGAAAGCTCTGGAAGAAATTGGTGGGTATCAACCGGGGTTGGCGGAAGATTTAGCCACCTCAATTGCCCTTCATGCGGCTGACTGGACATCGGTGTATGTGCCAGAACCATTGGCACCTGGCATGGCCCCGCCCGATCTGGTTGCCTGGTTTACGCAACAGCTAAAATGGGCGCGGGGGGTTTTTGAACTGCTGTTAACGGCTTATCCGCGTCATTTCTTTTCGCTGAAGCGAGGGCAACAATTGGCGTATGCCCTGCGTATGACCTACTACTGGATTGGCCCGGTGGCGGCCATTCACTTGTTATTGACGTTATGGGCCTTGATTGTTCAGGGTGAAGCACTGGATAAGTTTGAAGAGTATTTGTTACATCTGCTGCCATTGGCTTCAGTGATGGTGGGTATTCGGGTGCTGGCAATGCGTATCTGGCGACATCGGTCGGTGCAATCGTCAGTTCAGGTGAACCCGTTTGCGCTGGTGTTTGCCAGCTGGCCGGTTTATACAGCTGCCTGGCTGATGGCTCTGTTGCGGATTCCGCTAAGTTTCCGCCCCACCCCTAAAACGGCCAGTGGTTCCTTAAACCCAATGTGGATTGTGCCCCAGGTGGTAACGGCCGTTATTCTAGGCACTGGTATCCTGTCTACACTGATAAACTACTCACCCCTGAACTACCCATTCACCCTGGGGTTTGCTGTTGCCCAGCTGTATTCCCAGTGGATTTTGCTGCGCCAATGGTGGGTAACGGTACGAACCCCGCAACTTCAACCACTGCTCCCGTTAAAAAATGGCAACAAAAGTATTTGATCTATCGCTGGAAGCAATACCAGAATCTTTAGAAGGGTTAAACCATTACCAACACGCCTTGTTTCTTTTCCGTTATCGGGGGGTGCCGGTGGGTCAGGCGTATTTGCCTATCCACGACGGCCGAATCAACCGCCTGGAATTAGAAACGGCCGTTTCCCGCCTGGGTTGGCCTTTGCAACTGGTTCGTTTGCAGGAATATCTAAAGTGGCGCGAAGGAAACGGCCGTTCCACCCCCACCACCGCCACCATTGCTGTTTGCACCCGCGACAGACCCGACGACCTGCGCCGATGCCTGGACGCTTTTCTGCAACTACCCGACGATGGGCAGGAGTTTCTGGTAATAGACAACGCCCCATCCAGCGAGGCCACCCGACAACTGGTGGCGCAGTATAACGGCCGAATCCGCTATGTGCGCGAAGACCGCCCCGGCCTGAACATAGCCCGCAACCGTGCCATCCGCGAAGCCACCCACGACATCATCGCCTTTAACGACGACGATGCTATCCCCGACCCCAATTGGTTGCGCGCCTTGTTACCTAACTTTTATGACCCGGCCGTGTTATGTGTCACGGGTCTCACCATGCCCCTGGAACTGGAAAACGAAGCCCAGGAGTGGTTTGAGCGATACAGCCCCTTTGGCCGGGGATTTCAATGGACATTCCATTACGGCCGTTCCGAAGATGCCCTCAAGGCCGGGCGGGTGGGCGCCGGGGCCAACATGGCCGTGCGTCGTAGCCTGACCGAAACAGTTGGTTGGTTCGATGAAGCCCTGGACGCAGGCACCCCCACCCAATCGGGCGGCGATACCGAACTATTTGCCCGTATTTTGCAGCGGGGTTACCACATCATTTACGACCCGGCCGCCCTCACCTGGCACCGCCACCGCCGCACCTGGGAAGCCTTGCAAAAAACAGCCTACGGGTATGGGGTGGGCATCTACGCCTTTTGGACGTGCCTGTTACTCAAGGAGCAAAAACCCTCCGTTTTTTATGCGGCCTGGTGGTATTTTGCCCATATGCAACTGCCCGCCCTCATTCGCGCCCTGCGCCAGCAGCCTGGCACACTCCCGCTCGACCTGATATGGGCAGAACTGCGTGGCTGCCTGGCTGGCCCTGGGGCCTACTGGCGGTCGCAACAGCGGGTGCAGGAATGGAAGCGGAGAAAAGCGTGACCGCCTTTCCGACCGTTTCGCTCATTATTCCCACCCACAACCGGCGGAATGAATTGCCGCGCACGCTGGCAGCCCTGGCAGCACAAACCTATCCCCTGGAACAGTTGGAGGTGGTCATTGTGGCAGATGGGTGTGTGGATGGAACGGCCGAATATCTGCGAACCTGCACCACCCCCTTCAAACGGCAAACCCTGGAACAGCCGGGTCTCGGCCCGGCCGCCGCCCGCAACTACGGCAGCCAGATGGCAACCGGGGAACTGCTCATCTTTCTGGATGATGACATTGAAGCCAGTCCTCAATTTGTGCAAGCCCATGTCACTGCCCATCAAACCTTGTGGCAACAGTTCCCCCCCCTACCAGAAACCACCGGACAGCCACGCTCGGTGGTGATGGGGTATTTGCCCTTGCCCCCGCTGGTTAAACCGGGGTATTTCCAACGCAGTTTACGCGCCTGGTGGGATGAACAATTTTTTAAGATGCGTCAGGCCGGGCATCGGTTTGGTTACAACGAACTGTTTAGCGGCAATTTTTCCCTCCCGGCCGATTTTTTCCGGCAGATGGGTGGTTTTAATACCGATTTACGCTGCCACGAAGATTATGAATTGGGGTTGCGGCTGCTGGAAGCGGGGGCGATTTTTGCCTTTGCGGCGGAGGCGGCGGGCACACACCACGACATAACCGACGAAAAACGGGCAGTGAAACGGCGGCGGGCTGAAGGGCAGGCGGATGTGTATCTGGCACAAAAATACCCCCAACTGGCTACCCGGCTGCCACTTCACAGTGGGGCACATACGTTGTTGAGCCGGGGGATGAGGTTTCTGGCTTTTCGTGCGCCTGCCTGGGGCAATGACATTGCGGCGTTGTTGCTGGTTTGTTTGCCCGTTTTGGAAATGTTGTGGATTTACCCTGGCTGGCGGTATCTGTTCCACCATTTGTTGGATTACTGGTATTGGCAGGCGGTGGCGGCGGAGGTAAAAACCCCCAAAACGTTTAGCGCGTTGGTTGCCGCGCAGCCAACCACCCCGCCTGACCTGACGATAGAACTGGCGCAGGGTTTGGAAACGGCCGAATCTCGTCTCAGCCAATACCGCCCGGCCTCGGTGCGCCTGGTGTTAAATGGGCAACTTGTGGCAGACATTCCTGCCGAGGTTGGCCGGGAACGGCTGCACGGTGGGCATTTGCGCCACCTCTTAAACACCCATCTACCCTGGCAAACGATTTCTGCGCTGGCGGCGGCATCGGATATTCCCGGCCGGATACCACAGACCGATTTGCCCAAACCTTCTGACCGCGATATGGCCGCCGCGTGGTTTGTGGCGGCCAAAAAGGTGGTAGAGGTGGAACTGAGCGAACCGCTGCCCACGATTGAGATGGCTGGTTACACCGGGTTGCATCTGTTGGTGAAGAATCGGGGGCGGGTGATAGGCAATGTGAATCTGGTTGGGTGGGAGCAGCGACACGTAACGGCCGAAATCCTGCACCAGGTGATCTGGCAACAGCTAGAAACAGAGATGATGAACCAGTGGGCTATTAACGTCTGTTCGCCCATCCCTGCCCCAAACGACCCGCCGATTACGGTGGTGGTGTGTACTCGTGACCGCACCCAGCCATTGCGCCACTGCCTGGCGGCTCTGCAAACCCTGGATTACCCACATTATGAAGTGGTGGTGGTGGATAATGCCCCCAGCAATGAGGAAACGCGGCAATTGGTGATGGAAACGGCCGTTACCTTTGCCTCGTTGCGGTATGTGTGCGAACCCCGGCCGGGGTTGGATTGGGCACGTAACCGGGGCATTGCGGAAGCTCAACATGACCTGGTGGCGTTTACCGATGATGATGCTCGCCCCGATGCCCGGTGGTTACAAGCTATTGCCAGAGCTTTTGCTGAACCAGAAGTGATGGCGGTAACTGGCTCGGTGGCGGCTGCCGAACTGGAAACACCCGCTCAAAACTTGTTTGAATTTGTGTATGGGGGCATGAATCATGGGTTTCGTCGCTGGTTTGTGCGCCGTGCCGGGTTATCTGCCGAACAGTTGTTTTGGGCCAGTGCGTTTGGGGTGGGGGCTAATATGGCCTTTCGCCGTTCGGTATTTGCCCAAATTGGTGGGTTTGATGTGGCTCTGGACGTGGGCACACCTAGCGGGGGAGGAGGAGATGTGGAGATGTTTTACCGGCTGGTGGCCCAGGGGCACACGCTGGTGTATGAACCGGATGCGTTGGTGTGGCATACCCATCGGCGGGAGGAGCAAGATTTGGTGCGATTGGTGTATCAAAACGGCCGTTCCTTTGCCTGTTACCTGCTCACCTGTGGGCGCAACGGGACGGATTGGGGACAGCTAACTGGATTTGTTTTACGTTCCTGGTTGTGGGGCTGGATTGGCAAGCGGCTCATCTGGCCGAAAAGTTTTCCTCGCTGGCTGATCTGGCAGGAGCTAAAAGGAGTTTTATCTGCCCCACGCGCCTACAGGGACACGTTGCGCCACGCGCAAAACATTCGTGACAATTTATTATGAACCAACGTATTTACAACCTGCTGAAAAAAACACCCGGCCTCAAAAAGTTGATCTCAAAATGGGAAGCTGTGACGGCGCAGTTGGCGGTTTACCAGTTGGGCTGGCCGCCGGGCCATTTTTACTCCCCAATTCCAGACCTGGCAGATATTAAACGGCGGGAAGCTGAAATTTTTCCGTTGCCCCCGGCGCAAATTCCTGGGGTTGATTTGAATGAGGCCGGGCAACTCCGTCTGTTGCATCGGTTGTCGGCTTATTACGCCGAACAGCCCTTTGCCGACCATAAACAAGAGGGGGTTCGTTACCTGTTTGATAACCCCAACTACTCCTATGGTGAAGCGATAATTCTCTATGCCATGATTCGCCACCTGCGGCCGGAGAAAATTATTGAAACGGGTTCGGGGTATACGTCGTGTGTGATTTTGGACACGAATGAACGTTTTTGTGATAACCGTGTGGCGTGTACGTTTATTGAGCCATACCCACAACTGCTTTACTCGTTATTGAAACCAGGGGATGTTGACCGGGTGGAAATTTTGCCCCAATCGTTGCAAGAGATTCCATTAGCCCGTTTTAAGGCTCTGGCGGCCAACGACATTTTGTTTATTGATTCGTCCCATGTTTGTAAGGTGGGGAGTGATGTCAATTATCTCTTTTTTGAGGTGTTGCCGTGCCTGGCTGATGGGGTTTATGTTCATTTTCATGATATTGGTTATCCGTTTGAGTACCCAAAGCAGTGGGTTTACCAGGGGCGGGCCTGGAATGAGGCGTATTTGTTGCGGGCTTTTTTGCAATATAACCAGGTTTTTCAGATACAGTTTTTTAATGCTTATTTGGGATATGCCCATTGGAATTTGTGGGCAGATAAGATGCCGCTGTGTGGCAAGAACCCTGGGACGAGTATCTGGTTGAGGAAGGGGACGGGTGGGGAACAATGAAACAACTTTTTGGTGAGGACAGGGTGCAGATCAGGGTGGTGTTGTCGCTGCGTCGTTTGAAAACGGCCGTTATTGCCATTATCTTGTTTAATCTCTGTTTCCTGGTGGGGTCTGCGCTTTTTGCCAGAGGGTTTTACAGTTTGACGGGCAGTTGGGAAGATGCCCCCTTTTTGTTGAAGTATGTTGGGGTGCAGTTTAACCTGGCGGTGGAAAATGTCCTGGCAGCCTGGTATTCGGCTATTTTGTTGCTGTTAACGGCCGTTCTGTCATTTCTCTGTTACCTGGCAGACGCAGACCGACAGCTGGCACCACGCGACCAGCAGTTGTCCAAAGGGTGGTTGTTGCTGTCTTTTCTCTTTTTGGGGTTGTCGCTGGATGAAGTGGGCACGTTGCACGAAGGGATTGGTACCTTGACCTTTTTGAACCCGTTTGGTGATTATGAATTGGGTTGGGTGTGGGTGTTGTTAATCCCTATTGCGTTGGTGGGGCTGTTTATGTTGGCATTTGCCTGGTTCCATCTGTGGCGCAACAAACCAGCCGCCCTATTTTTTGCCCTGGGGGTCATTCTGTTTCTCACTATCCCCTTACAGGAAAGGGTGGAGGAGTTGTTCTTAAAGTCGGCGGTTGGGGCACGGCCGATTAGCGGGGTTTTATTGGAGGAAGGGACGGAGTTGTTTGGGACGTTGGTTTTGTTGGTGGCAACGGCCGTTTATTTCCGCCACGCCAGCCAGGGAACGTTGATCAAAACTGCCTCATTGGCAACCGTCTTATCGTATGCAACCGGGGGCATCCTCGTTATGGCCGCCGCTTTTTGGGGGGTGGAATGGCTTGGCCCCTATTTGTCGCTGGGGCGGCCCGGCATAGATGGGATTCCGGCAAACTGGTTTCCTGCGGTTTTGGCATTTGGGGTGGGGCTGTTGTGCTGGCTCATCTGCGAAACGGCCGAACCTGTTAAACGGCCGTTTTATCTGGTTACAGCTGCATTTTGTGTGTTACTTTCCGGGTATTACGGGGCCAACGGGGCCGGGTATCTGTACGACGGGTTGCTCAATTTAGGCTCTTTTGCCCTGCCGCTTCACCAGTTTTTTATCCTAACGGCCGTTTTGTTGGGTGTCTGGTTGGTGCGCCAGAGCCGCGTCTGGTGGAGTGCGGCTGCCATTGGATTAGGGGTTTTGCTCCTGGTGGTTGGGTGGTGGGTCGGCCAGGCGGCTGTCATTCCCCTCTCCTTTGTGGCCCTGGCCTTATGGGGTATTGGTTTATTGCCCCACCTGCAAACGGCCGATTCAAACCGGCCCGCCACAACCTTCAAAACCTTGTTTCCGGCTCTTCCGCCGGGTGGGGCTGTTTACCTCTACGATTTGTTGTATGAGCTGGTGATACGCGACATCAAATTGCGTTACAAAGGTTCTGTGTTGGGGGTGGCCTGGTCACTACTCAACCCGTTAGCCCAATTGGTGGTGTTTTCTTTTGTGTTTCGCCTGGTTTTGCCGCTAGATATTCCCAATTACACCGCTTTTCTTTTTACCGGTTTGTTGGCGTGGAGTTGGTTTCAATCGTCGCTGGTGAGTTCGGCCACTGCCCTGATAGACGGCCGTCAGCTGATCAAACGGCCCGGTTTTCCCTCCGCCATCTTGCCCATTGTCAATGTGGCGGCCAATTTGGTACATTTTCTGCTGGCTATCCCGGTTCTATTTTTCTTTCTGGTCGTCACTGGCATCACACCCTCGGCGAAAATCATTTATTTACCGATGGTTATCGTTTTGCAATTTCTCTTTAGTTTAAGTTTGGCCTATTTTGTGGCGGTTTTGCATGTGTATTTTCGGGACACACAACATTTGATTGGGGTTTTCCTCCTTTTGCTTTTTTACCTCACCCCCATTTTTTATGATGGGGCGGCCATTCCAGAAAGGTATCAGCCCATTTACCGCCTCAACCCTGTTTTGCACCTATTGGAGGCTTACCGCAACATTTTGATTTGGGGGGTGTCTCCCCATTGGCGAACGTTGTTTGTGTTGGGTGGGGTATCGGCCGTTTTGCTGGTTGTGGGGTATCGGCTGTTTGTGCGCGCCAGCTACACCTTTGTGGAAGAGTTATGAGGGACATAGGCATGAACAAAGCCATTGAGGTACAACAGTTGAGTAAACAGTTTCGCCGTTTTCACCCGGAACGGCCGACCACGCTGGTGGAGGCGGTGGTGAAAGGGTGGGGTAGGCTGCGGCCGACAGAACATTTCTGGGCCTTACAAGAGATCAACTTTACGGTGGAAAAAGGGCAAATGTTGGGGGTGATTGGGCATAATGGGGCCGGGAAATCTACCCTGCTGCGCCTGGTAGGTGGGGTGGGCAAACCAGATAAAGGGTGGGTTAAAACAAACGGCCGTATTGGGGCCTTGCTTGATTTGGGCACTGGCTTTCACCCGGAAATGACCGGCCGCGAAAATATCTACACCAGCGGAGTCATCTCTGGCCTCACTCGCCGCCAAGTGACCCAACGGTTTGATTCCATCGTCCATTTTGCCCAACTGGAACCGTTTATTGATACCCCCTTGCGAACCTACAGCACCGGAATGCAGATGCGCCTGGCTTTTGCGGTTGCCAGCCATATTGAGCCAGACATTTTGTTGATTGACGAGGTGTTAGCAGTGGGAGATATGGCTTTTCAGCGCAAATGTCTGGAACGGATTGCCCAATTCAAAGAAAGCGGGTGCGCGATTTTGTTGGTTTCCCACGATGTAGGGCAGGTACAAAAGTTATGTGACCAGGTGTTGTCGTTGCGCCAGGGGCAAGTGGTGGCGTATGGGCCGCCGGAAGTTGTCACCGGGCAGTACATCACCGAAATGACGGCCGAAACCAAACGACGCGCCCCAGCCTCTCCTGCCAACCAGGAGGGCAAACTTCGTATTAACGAAAACCGGTTTGGGTCGTTGGAGATGGAATTAACGGCCGTTTCCTTGTTAGATACCTGGGGCAAAGAAACGGCCGAAATCCAAAGTGGTCAATCTTTACAAGTTAAAATGGTGTACCGTGCCCCCCAGCCCATTGAAAACCCTGTTTTTGTTGTCACCATCACCCGCGCCGATGGCCTGATTTGTTACGACACCAACACCCTGGCTGCCCGCCAACCCTTGCCAATCCTTCAAGGGGTAGGCCACATTCTGCTGAACTTTGAACGGCTCGATTTAATGCCGGGGAATTACTTTATTGAGGTTGGGGTGTATGAACAAAACTGGACGTATGCCTATGATTACCACTGGCATACCTACCCGCTACAGGTGAAAGGCCAGGCCAGCGACCGGGGGGTTTTGCGCCCACCCCATTCATGGCTGTGGCAGGCTGATTAACCATGCCTCCCTTACGCCTCACCTCCTGCATGGCACAAAACATGGATTTTATCGGCCGTTCCCTGGCGGACTACCTGCGCTCAAAATCGGGCACGGCGGTGGAATTTCTTAACCCACCCGATTGGGCGGTACGGGAACAGCTTTTTGATACCGGGCAGGTGCAACTGGGCTGGATGTGTGGGGCGGTTTATGTAGAAAAAACGGCTCAACTCGATACCCCTGTGGTCTTATTGGCGGCCCCGGTAATGATTGGGGCGCGGTATCAAAACCGCCCGATTTATTTTTCCGACGTAGTGGTTCACCGCGAGTCCCCTTTTCAAACCTTTGCCGATTTGCACGGGGCTTCCTGGGCTTATAACGAACCCCGTTCTTACTCCGGTTATAAACTCACCTGTTACACATTAGCAGCGCGGGGGAAAACGGCCGAATTTTTTGGGCACACCATCCAAACCGGTTCGCACCAACGCTCCTTGCAGATGGTTCTAAACCGCCAGGCAGACGCTTCTGCCATTGATAGCACGGTTCTGGAAACAGAGTTACGCCACCACCCCGCCCTGGCTGACCAGATTCGGGTCATAGACACCTTTGGCCCGAACCCCATGCCTCCCTGGGTCATTCGCCGCGAAGTGCCCGCTGGGGTGCGTGATGTTTTACGCCAGTTATTGTGCCAGATGCACGAGGATGAAGCAGGGAGAGAGGTATTGAGAAGGGGGGGAATCGGCCGTTTTGCCCCGGTGCAGGATGTGGATTATGACCCAATCCGCCAGGTGCTTTGGGCGGTGACAGGGGTGGGGTTGTAGAGATTGGGGATTAGAGGTTAGAGATTTTCCAATCTGCCTGCTCTAATCCCCTTCAGCAGAATAGTTGTGTGCCATTCTGTCGTTCTTCAACAGGTTATTAACCCTACAAATACACGTCATCCTGTATCAGCCGCCCTTTCCAGCCACAGTTGGTGCAAACAAAACGGCCGATGGGAATAAACAGCAAACGCAGCAGTAATTCGGCCGTTGTCCGTTTGGTGCGCCGCAGGCTGTGTTCGTGACAATTGGGGCAACCCTTGGTGCGCCAACGGGTTTTGTCGTACATGTAATGCCTGCGCCACGACAGCAAGTTGAAAAAACCTGCCATCAAAAACCCTCCCACACCGACCAGTTGTGCGCCGCCCTGGTAAGCCAGCCAGGCAATCACAAATGGAACACCATGCTGAATCCTCACCCGCCCACTGGCTGCCTGAAAGGTGAAAATGACGGCTTCGTTCAAAGTTTCAATGGGAATTTCCCAGTTTAGCTTCCCAACCGAGCGACCAATGGTTTGGTACCCATCTTTTGTGCCGGTTGCCAACACCGCCCCCTGGTAGACTCCAGGTTTGTTGATGGGGTATACCAATCGGTACCAACCCTGCCCAATGGGTTGCATGGCTGTTCTGGGATCGCTGCCGTTCCACCCCTGAAAGTTTCCAACGGCCGTTACCCCCAAAAAACTATCCCTGGCATTGACAATAAACTGCTTGGGCCAGAAAGCATCTTCATAACGGTTGGTGTCCAGGGTGAAGGTAACAGTTTGCCCAGCCTCCCTGGCATACGCCCAGGCATTTTCAACCGGGAAGAAAACCTCCCAATTTCCACACTCAACGGCTAACCATTCATATCGGTCAGCTTGATCGAAGGTAAAATTGAGCGAAAAAATGCCATCATCGGCCGTTTCATCCCCTTGTTGCCCGTCATCATTCATGGGGTGGCTTTCTGGGTTCCAACCCTGAAACTCTCCTGCCAGGCACCAGGTCGCATTGGCAGTTGGGAGGGTTCTGGTTATTTCTTCAATGGGGAGGGCAGATTCGGCCGTTTTTTCTACTAAAAAAGTGAAGGGATTAAACAGGCACACAATCGCCAATACCATGGCAATTGCCGATAAAATAAACCCCTTACTACGTGGAACCTGGCGAAAAACAGATGATGCGACTTGCACGATACCCGATCACCTCGATACAGTTTTGTGTACTGTATCACACTTCGGGAAAAAGTCATAACAACAGCCTGGCAGGCCAGCAGCCTGTCGGAGAAGGGCAGAATAACACGCGGGTCAGGCGGAGGGAACGGATGCACGCGGATAAGACTAAAGAAAAAAGATCCGCAAAAACCGGTCAAACCTGCGTCATCCGCGTGCCATTGCGACTTTTCCGACAAACTGCTAGGGC
>CAZPEJ010000028.1:0-18492 GCA_964585465.1 uncultured Ardenticatenaceae bacterium | reverse complement strand
TGTATTTGAAGGAAAAAGTTAAAACCCGCTGAGTTTGTACAAAAACAAGGTAACAATCCAATCCTGCTGTAATCCACGGCCAACATTGCCTGTCCAGGCTCCAGGGATGGAGTAGGTGGTGCTGGTACTGCTGCCATCGGGGTAGGTGACTAAATCTACTTTGCCACGATAATCATAACGGTTGGTGGTGTGGGGGGTGGTGGCAGCCCCACAGGAAGTAGTGGAAATGTAGCCGATGTTGTTGCCAAAGGGTAGTGGGGTACTCTGGCAAGTCTGGCGGCCCAAAGCGTCGTAACTGGTGAAGGTCACCGCATCACCCAGGCCGTAATCAGACATGTTCAACCCGACCTGGTTGGTTTGCACCAGCTGTCCCAGGCCATTGATGAATTGAACCGTTTGTTGCCGCAGGGTTGCGCCGCCGTTGGGCAAAACAATCTTTTCTATGCGGAGCGGTGTATTGTTGGTGTTGAGGATGTAGTTATATTGTAGAGAGGGGTTGGTGAGGCTGTCCCCAGGATAGGCGACTTTCACCAGGCGAGTCATTGTGTCATACTCATAATTGGTGGTGCGGTTGTTGGCATCGGTGGTGCTGACGGGCAGCCAGTAGAAACGACTATGGTAGGTGAAACTGGTTTGGGGAAAGGATGGGTAGAGTGGGTTGCGCTGGTATTGCACCTGTAGGCCATTGTTGGTGTAGACGGTTTCGTTTTTTCGCAGTGTACCCGTGGCAAAAGGGGTGGTTATGTTCCAGTTGTTGGCTCCATTGGTGTATCCGATTCGGCCGTATCCTGTATAGGTTCTCACTTCTGTCTGGTTGCCGTAACCATCATAGACGAAGGTGGTGTCAATCGTATCATATTGGGTGTTTGCCCCCCCATCTACATCTGCCATCAGGGCCACCCGACTGGCCGTCAACTTCCCAATAGTCACCGCCTGGTCGTCAGGGTCGGTTTGCCCATCATACAGCATAAAGGTCAGAGCTTTGGCGGCCCACGCTTCGTCGTAACGCCCACTGACCCAGGGCACAATGACCCAGTGGTTTGTATTGACCCTGTACCATGTTAGCTGGTGGTCTTGAAGCACCTCCACCCCACTCAGGTTTTTGTAAAAAGTGTCCACACGGGTGGCCATCCCATACTGTCTGGTTCCATTGCCTTGATACGCTGGTTCACAATAGGTGTTCGGTGGGGGTTAAGTTAAGTGTTGCTGTGATTACAGGTTGAGCGGGGGGTGGTACAACCAGGTCTATTCGCAAAGCGGGTTCAACTGTGATGGGTTGACCATCTATTTCAATGACTTCAACAGGTGGTAATTCTTGAGGGTCGGGAACTGGAATGATGTCGTTTTTGTCTGCTCCCACCTGGTGGGTTGTAAGTTGGATAAATACCGCAATACAGAGCCAATATAACAAGAAAAAGGTGAAACGACGGCCGTTGAGCAACATGGCATCTTCTCCTCAATGGTACGCGATTTAACAGGAATTTTACGATTCAGTCTGTTAAATTCTATGGCTACCTCCAGGAGCTGTCAAGTAGGGCTTTCAACAGCAGCAATTCTCAATTCGGAGATTCCCATGAGTGAGAAGATGTTTATGCCAATCTTCCCGGTTTTAGATAAAATTCCCCAAACTTTCATTAAGGAGTCTGTTCGATGCAATACCGTCGTTTAGGAAAATCTGGCCTTCAGGTGAGTGTCCTCTCGTTTGGTTCGTGGGTTTCTTTTAGCAACCAGATGAATGTAGACGCTGCCCTGGCTTGTATGGCTACCGCTTACGAAGCAGGTGTTAACTTTTTTGACAATGCAGAAATATACGCTCTCGGCCAATCCGAAACCATTATGGGCGAAGTCCTGAAAAAATCGGGTTGGAGCCGCGATACCTACATTGTTTCCAGCAAAGTGCGTTGGGGATCTGTGTCTAACCCCAAACCCACCCAAGCGGGACTTAACCGGAAACACGTTTTTGAGGCATGTCACCAGGCCATGCAACGGCTTCAGGTGGAATATCTGGATTTATACTTCTGCCACCGCCCCGACCCCGAAACACCAATGGAGGAAACGGTGCGAGCCATGACAGAACTCATCTGGCAAGGTAAAGTGTTATATTGGGGCACTTCTGAATGGTCAGCCCAGCAGTTAATGGAGGCATATGCCGTAGCCCGCCAATACGACCTCATTCCCCCCACGATGGAGCAACCCCATTACAACATGTTTGTGCGTGATCGGGTGGAGCAGGAGTACAAACGGCTTTACGACACCATTGGGTTAGGCACAACCATCTGGTCGCCACTGGCTTCTGGGTTGCTGACGGGCAAGTACAATGATGGTTTCCCCGAAGGTTCTCGTGCCACATTGCCAGGTTATGAATGGTTGCGGGGTATGTTTGAAAGTGAAGAATGGCAAAGCCGCATTCCCAAAGTGCGCCAATTGAGCCAGTTGGCGGCCGATTTAGGCACCAGTACAGCCCGCCTAGCCATTGCCTGGTGTGTCAAAAACCCGCAAGTCAGTACGGTTATCACCGGGGCCTCGCGGGTGGAGCAGGTAGAAGACAACATGAAGGCCCTGGATGTGGTGCCGTTGTTAACGGCCGATGTGATGGAACAAATTGAAGGGATTTTGGGCAATCGGCCACAGGCAGTTCCGTTTCAATAAACAATTGATATAAATTTTGTCTTGCGTAGACACGCGGAGAGGGAAAACCTGTTATAGCTCTATGAAATTACCTTTGACTGGTCTACTGGTTGGCGAAGTGAGTTCGGCCGTTTTGGTGTGTGGTGATCCAGACAGAGCCAGCCACATCGCCACTTTTCTGGAAAATGCCCAGCTGCTGACACAACAGCGGGAGTATCGGGCCTATCGCGGCCTTTTTGATGGAATGCCTGTAACAGTGTGTTCACACGGCATTGGTGCCCCCGGTGCAGCCATCGCTTTTGAAGAGTTGGTGGCAGCAGGCGGCAAACAGATCATTCGTGTAGGCACCTGTGGCGGCATTCAACCACACATTCAAACGGGTGACTTGGTGATTGTTACGGCGGCGGTGCAAAACGTTGGTTATGCCCGCGAAACAGTGCCCTATGGCTACCCGGCCGTTGCGGATGCAGAACTGATTTTGGCTTTGCGCCAGGCGGCCAGGGATAGCAGCCACTCGGTTCACACGGGTTTGGTGATTAGCCGCGATAATTTTTACCCTGGGGTGAAAACGGCCGATGCTCCCGACTATTACGCCCTGTCGGCAGCTAATGTGCAGGCGGTGGAAATGGAGTGTGCTGCTTTGTTTCTGGTGGGCAGTCTGCGCCGTGTGCAAACCGCAGCCATTCTGGCGGTAGATGGGAATGTGCTGCATAAGGCGGAGAATATGGCGGGGTATAATCCCCACCAGGAAAGTGTCAAAACGGCCGTTACCGCTGAAATACTCATTGCCTTGAAGGCTTTGCAGGTTGTCAACCATTAAAACGGCCAAGAAAAACCTGATTTTAAGATGATGTTGATGGAACAACGCCGGGCGATCCGGCACTTGTTAGATGATCAAAACCCGGCCGACGCATCGGCCGTTTATTTTGCTTTCCACTACACCGATACCAAAACCCAACTGGTAACTTACCCCGTTGAGACAAACGAGGCCACCGGATACATCACGTTTTCGCGCACCGGCATAGACCTGTTTCGGCCGTTTGTCACCCTGCGCCTGCCCATTCACGATCTGGCCGCCTCGGCCGACCTGATTTACACCGCCATCATGCCAGATATGCCCCTGATTCTGGATGCCCCGGCCCACTATATGCCCCTGATCCGCGCCTTGTTCACCATTCACAGCGAAGAAAAACTGTGTTTATACGCTCTCAATCGTTACCACTTTGAACCCATTCTCAATGTTTTGGTGGTGCAGGAGACCAGCGTGAATGGATTTCCCCGTTTTGTCATTCGCCAGCGCACCACAGATGGCAAGGAAGAAACGATGGCAACGGCCGGGTTGAACTGGTTATCTCCTTATTTTGGCGAAATTTCTGTCAATACAAACTCAAATTATCGTCGGCAAGGATTCGGCCGTAGTGTGGTGTCGGCCATGGCCCAATACATTCTTGACCGGGGAATCACCCCGCTTTACCTGGTAGCAGAAAACAACGAAGCCTCCATCAAGCTGGCAGAAGCAGTAGGTTTTTTGGATAGCGGCGGCCGTTCCTATTTGCTGCAAGCCAGCTTGAATGTTCGTCCCTAGTATCATTACCCAGTAACCGGTACCTGGTAATCTGTAGGGGAAACGTAGCTTCAAAAACCTGATGAGAACTTACGAAAACCTGTACTAACATGTTCCTTGAGATGGGCGATTGGCGAATCTCTAATCTCCAATCTCTAATGATTTTTTTCTCAGGTCTTATCCACGTACATCCGTTCCATCCGCGTAACCCGCGTGCCATTCCACCATTCTCCAACAAGCCACCAGACCCCCCTTTAACGCCTCTTTTTCTCCTGTGAAAGTGTTGTGAAAAGTGAGTTTGCCCAATTGACACTACCCTTTGAAACATGCTATTTTTGACATAGCTTACTAACGTCGTATTGGAATCAAAGGTTGTAATGTAATGGTAGTCACGCACAGAAAAAGCACCATTCTCAAATGAGAGGAGATGGTGCTTTCTGTTTTATTGGTTCATCGTATCTTTATTTTGTGTAATGGAGGTGTCTCATGATGTCAAAGGTTACAGGGATTGTCAAATGGTTTAGTCGCTTAAAGGGGTATGGGTTTATTAATCCAGATGATGGTACCCAAGAGGTGTTTGTGCATTATTCCGCCATTCAGGGCGAAGGGTATCGCAACCTGTATGAAGGGGATAAAGTTGAGTATAACCTGGTGGATCAGGGCAAAGGCCCACAGGCGCAAAATGTTATTCCCAAACGGAGTTTTAGCGCATCCATGAGCGGAAACTAATCACCAGCCCGCTGCAAGCGGGCTTTTTTGTTACTATCATCAAGGAAAGACGTGGAAGTAAATTCCTATGAAAAATCATGACAACTCGACTTATAAAATTCTGGTTGTAGATGATGAAGTGGCTCTGGTTGAGTTATTTCAAATCATTTTCACCGATGCGGGGTATCGGGTGCGTGGGGCGTTTAACGGCCGTCAAGCGTTGCAAATGATCCGCGAAGAGATGCCCGACTTTATCTTGTTAGATGTCATGATGCCAGGCATAGATGGCATTGAAGTGTGCCGCCAGATTCGGGCCCAATTCCAAACCAACAACCCTTGTATTGTCATGTACACCGCCGACGAACGGCCGCAAACGCGTGCAGCCTGCCTATCGGCCGGGGCCAATGGCATGATCACCAAAGAAATCCCAATTTTTCAACTACCCAGCAAAATTAAAACCTTCCAACAACTTGCCGTTACATAACGTTGATAACGGTTATAACTTGGTCAGGAAAGTTTGTGCCAGATGGCTGTTTGTTTTCATCCACCGCACCAGAAAATCTATTAACAATGGGTAACGCAAAATCCAATGATTGATCAGGAAAGAACGGTGCATTCCTTCCCACATCGAATCATGGCAACGCTGTTCATAAATTTGTAACGCGCGCCGCGAACTATCCCCTTGTTGTAACGCTTCGTGGGCTGTTTGTGCCGCTAATTCGGCCGAAATGATGGCGTTGTGAATCCCACCCCCGGTCAATGGGTTAATGAACCCGGCCGCATCCCCCACCAGTAGTGCCCCATCAAATGTGTGACGTAAATTGGCCTGGGAGCCGAAACTTAGCTGCCAGCTGGCGATGTCTTGCAATTGACCACCCCGTTTCAGGCGGCTTTTGATGGTGGGCAGCCCCATAAAGAAGCGCAACATCTCCTCCAGGCTTTGTTTCCGTTTGCGAAATTGATCCAACCGCATTCCCAACCCAATGTTGGCCCGGTTTTCACCTGTTGGAAAAATCCAGGCATACCCAGGTGTAATGCCTTTGTATAGATAAAATTCAACTTCCTGAGGGAACTCTTCCAGGTCGTCAATGTAGGCGCGGATGGCGACAGCGCGGTGAATATCCTGGTGTTGTTCTTCTTTGGGGCGCAGGGCACGGGCGATGGAAGACGTGACCCCATCGGCCCCGATGACGAGTTGGCTGCGAATTTCTTGGGAACGGCCGTTTGAACGCAACCGCACACCCACCACACGGCCGTTTTCTATCATTGGCTCCTTCACCTGGGCCTGGCAAAACTCGGCGCCACACTCAACCGCATATTGTTGCAGCACCGCATCAAAATAAATACGTGGAGCCACATAAGAATCTGCCCCTTCCTTGCTGCGCTGAAATTTGGCTTGCAACATATATCCCCTGGGCGAAAAAAGGCGCATCCCCGTTACCGGATAAAACTCGCCCCGTGCTGCGGCTTGGTCAATCTTTTCCTTCATGCCCAGGTGGTACAACGAATCCACCGCCCCCCCTGGAATAGCATCCCCACATGTTTTGTCACGGGGGAATGTGTGACGATCAATTAACAACACATCATGCCCTTGTTGCGCCAAAATTGTGGCAGTCGTAGCACCACCCGGCCCCGCCCCCACCACAATCACTTCTCTCTCCTTTTCCATGCTTCTCTCCTGAAAATATACTCACAGAGGGTATAAACTGACAGTTTCAATGAGATTGGAGATGAGAGATTGGCAAATCTCTAATTTCCTTCAGCAGAATGCCAATTTATGACCTTATGCAGTATAAATAACCACTCAGCCCCGCCAAACACGAAGTGAACGTCTAAAAATAACTTCCCGTTTTTGTTCGTAGTAACCGCTTCATCGGTGTGAACGACTAAAGTCGTTACTCCGAACCTGTTTTGGGACGCTGACTGTTCACTGTTCACTGTTCACTGTCTACTGTCCACTGTCCACTGTCCACTGCCCCCTGACCCCCTACAACCCCTCTCGCTCCCGAATCATCGCCAACAACCCTTTGCACCCATCTGTGACCAGTTCATAAACATAACCAAAATCCCCTGTATAGTAAGGGTCCGGCACGTTTTTTTCCTGGGTTTGGTTGGCAAACTCTAACAATTGGAATAAACGGGGATGATGACCAAAACGGCGGCGTAAATCAGCCATATTTTCTTGATCCATTGTTACGATATAACTATTTGGGGCGGTCATATCGGCCGTTTGCACCTGTCGCGCCCGGCCGTTATAAGGAATGTGGTGTTCCCTTAGCACCTTTAGCGTGCCTGTGTGGGCAGGTTCACCCACATGCCACGAACCCGTCCCGGCCGAATCCACCGAAATTTTCTCTGCCAAACCTGCCTCATCCACCAGTTGTTGAAACACTGCCTCTGCCATCGGCGAACGGCAGATATTCCCCAGACACACAAAAAGTACTTGAATTATCATGTGGTAAACTCGTTATGAACCTGGAAGATTGGAGATTAACCAACCTCCAATCTCTGGTTTATCCAGTGAATTATGTTGGAATTTCCCCGTCATTCACCCTTCAACATTCACCAAGTTGGTCTATAAGCCGCATTCTGTCCCTGGCGAACCAGGTGGTGATTATCTATCTGGGAGCGTAATTACTTACGCCCTCGTGCAGCCTACCCGAACGTCGGCCAGGACGAGCCGCCCCGGATATTTGGAGGTGACAAGCACCCCCAGATATGACGTTCTGCTTGGCCTTGCTCCCGGTGGGGTTTACCAGGCCAGCCACATTACTGCGGCTGCCGGTGGTCTCTTACACCGCCGTTTCACCCTCGCCTGTCGAAACAAGCAATATCCTTCTCTGTTGCACTTTCCGTCGGGTCGCCCCGCCCGGCCGTTAGCCGGCACCGTGCCCTGTGGAGTGCGGACTTTCCTCAGCTTCGCTGTGCGAAACCGCAATCACCCAACCAACTTGGTGCCTTGATGGTAACATTGCACATGGCGGGTGACAAGGGAGAGGTATAATTGCGCCAGATTTTCGGGTGGCAATTCCCCATTGATTACTGAGTAATAAACAGTGAGCATGGATACTAACGATACAAGATGAAATTTAACTCCAACCTTTCCCCCTGGCCCGCGCGCTGGCTGCTGCTGTTGATGGTCTTTGGCACTTTATTGGTGATGGGTTTTTACACGGTGACGAATGACCACGCCCTGACAAATAACCTGGTGCTGGATGGGGCCGATTGGGTAGGGTATGCTCTGTGCCATCGAATTACGGAACGCTCTTTTGTGATTAACGGCCGTCAATTGCCCTTGTGCGCTCGTTGCACAGGCATGTATCTGGGAGTGGCTGTGGTGTTTCTGGTTTTGTGGTTGGGTGGGCGGCTGCGCTGGGGGGAGTTGCCCCCGTTGCCTCTCTTGCTGGTGTTGTTTGGGTTTATTGGTCTTATGGGGGTAGATGGGGTTAATTCTTACAGCCATTTTTTCCCCAATGCGCCCCATTTGTATGAGCCACGTAACTGGTTGCGCCTGTTGACAGGGATGGGCAGTGGGCTGGCGATGGGGGCGATTGTGTTTCCGGGGTTGGCCCAAACATTATGGCGCACGGTTCCATTACGGCCGTCATTGGGAAACGGCCGTGAATTGGTGGACTTGCTCATTGTGGCGGGGGCTGTGGTGGCCCTGGCTTTGAGCAACCAACCCACCATTTTGTACGTATTAGCTCTCGTAAGTGTGGCTGGGGTGTTGTTGATACTGTCTGCCCTCAACTGTATGCTGTTGTTAATTATTTTGCGGCGGGATGGGCGGGCTACACAGTGGCAGGAAACGGCCGTTCCCCTCACCATCAGTTTGCTCCTTGCCATTCTGGAGATCGGCACAATCAGCTACTTACGTTATAATCTGACCGGCACAATGACAGGTTTTCCGGGTTTACCATAAACAAGGTTGATTCAGGGAGGTTACGGATACCACCCCAAATCCCATCAAACCCGCAAAACCCAGGAGGCAAACGCATGGTGCAAACAATTAGCGGCCTGGCAGCTGCTTTTGGATTAGCGGGTAGTGCAGGTTTGAACGCCTACATTCCCCTCCTCATGGTGGCTTTAGCCGCCCGTTTCCCCACCCACTCCCCCCTGCTGGAACTATCCGAACCGTATAACTTGTTAGCCAATGGTTGGTCTATTGGCTTGCTGGTGGTTTTGCTGCTGGTGGAAATGACAGTAGACAAAATACCGGCCGTAGACACCCTCAACGACTTAATTCAAACCTTTATTCGCCCGGCCGCCGGGGCCATACTTTTTGCGGCCAGTGCCAATGTGGTCACAGAAATTAGCCCGGTGTTTACCATTTTGTGCGGCATCTTGCTGGCTGGAGGTGTGCATACCACCAAAGGACTTGTGCGCCCAGTGGTAACGGCCGCTACTGCCGGAACTGGAAATTGGGCGGTTAGTCTGGTAGAAGATTTTATCGCCTTTGTGGTTTCGCTGCTGGCTATCCTCATTCCAATTTTTGCGGTGGTAGCCCTGTTCTTTTTTGCCTATCTGGTTTTTCGTGTCTACCGCCGTCGGCAAAAAAGACAGGCAACCTATTAAGTCATCGTCCCAAAATTTTAGATGACCACAGCCTCTAAAATTGCGGTCATCTTCGGGAAATCAACTCTAGACGATGACTGACCACTGTTCAAAGGAGGTTTTATTGGGTAGAGGTTGAAACTTTCAAACGTTTGCAGGGTTTTTAATGGGTAGGATGAGCCAAATTAAGTTGGCGACTTTATCAACATCATTCAAATAGTAGGAGGATCACATGATCAATCGGATAATGGGTGTGCTGCGGCTAGATGCCAATACGTATGAAGAAATTGAACACGATGAAAGTGCCACCACACAAGCGGCCATGGTTGTGGCAATTGTGGCAGTAGTGGGTGGGTTGATTGGGGGTGGTATCAGTGCTGCGATGGGCGGCAGCTTTTTGGGTAGTTTCCTGACCACGCTGTTAAATGCGTTTGTGGGTTGGGTGGTGTGGTCGGCAGCCACCTACTTTATCGGCACTTCTGTTTTTGGCGGCAAGGCAACCATGGGGGAGATGTTGCGGGTGTTGGGGTTTGCTCAGGCTCCCGGCATTTTAAGCATTATCCCGGTCTGTGGGGCCTTCGTGGGCTTGATTTGGACGCTGGCCTGCACGTTTATCGCTATTCGCCAGGGGCTTGACCTGGATAATACAAAAGCTGCTTTAACGGCCGTTATCGCTCTCGTTCTAGTCGTGATTGTCAGCTTTGTGATTGGGGCCATTTTAGGGGCTATGGGGCTGGCACCTGGTGTCGGTATGGATGCCTTACAGGGAATTGGGCAGTAAGTTGTTTTGATTCAGACATACGATGTTTTCAAAACATTGTATGTCTCTATACTCACAGAGGGTATAAACTGACATTTTTATTGTGAGATTGGAGATTAGGGGTTAGAGATTGACCAATCTCTAATCTCCAATCTCTAACCCCCTCCAGCAGAGTGTCAATTGATGACCTTATGCAGTACAACTTTCAGCCAGTGGGAAGTTGGTTGGTTTGTGCCAGTTTTAACAAGGTTTGCAGAGCAAAACGGCCGTTTTCCCGCTCCGATGGTGGAAGGGGCAACGCCAGAAACTCTTCCTCGTCTAATACCAACACCGTCCCATCTGGATGCACCCAAATATCCAGGGCCAAATCTTCACAAAACAGAGCTTCTGTTTCCAGCCGTGCTGGGCGACAAATGTTGCAATACCACCCCTTTAAGACCCCGTGATCCCGGTCGTAAACCACAAAAATGTTATACCATCGGTCATTGTAAAAATACTCTACAAACCGGTCTCCCTTTTTGAAGGTGGTATACCCCAACGCCATATCCTCCCGTCCAAAAAAGGCTTCTAGCCGCACATAATTCGCCCCTCGTTCTACCACCTCGGCTGGATATTGGTAAACAGAACGGCCGTTTTCGTCTAATTTGTGAACAACCATGTGGATACAAAAAACCGGGTTTCTCGCAGAAATCCGGTTTTGGGTCTTTTGGATTTTGTGGGGTTCGCCGTGAAACGTAAAACGTGAAATTTCTCTGGTCACGTTTCACGCTTCACGTTTCATGGATTGCCCCTGAGTTCCCAAAGAACTACTTAAATCACACCACCAGAAATTTGAATCAAGTTTCGCAAGGCTTCCCGATCCAAAATGGTGAATTTTCGGCCGTTTACAGCCACCCATTGCATTCGCCGGAAACGCCCCAACGACTTATTGATGCTCACACGAGTGGCCCCGGTCATCTCCGCCAGGTCTGTTTGTGTCAGAGACAGGTCAATGGCTGTACCATTTGCCACCTTGCGCCCATGCTGGTCTGCCAGGTTGAGCAAAATGCGGGCCAAACGGGCGGGCAAATCCAAGAAAAAGATGTCGCTGATTTGATTATTCAGGCGGCGAATGTGTTGCGCCAACGTGTGAAGCACATGCAAGGTAAACTCCGGGTTTTGGCTCAAGTGGCGAATAAAATCTTCCCGGTGCAGAGTCAACGTCTCAGTGGGTTCAATCGCTTCGGCCGTTGCCGAACGAGGAGAATCATCTAACAACGCCAGTTCACCAAAAAACTCGCCCGCCCCTAAGATCGCCAACAACGCTTCTTGCCCTTCGGGGGTGGAGTGGGAGATTTTGACCTTGCCTTTGGTGATAATGTAGAGCAAACCACCTGGATCGCCATGGTGGAAAACAACCTGATCTGGGCCAAATCGGCGTAAAACCAGGCGTTTTGCCAGGTTTTCGATCTCTTCAGACCCCATTTTATTGAAAAAAGGCACAGACTGTAGGGCTTGTGCAGCCGGATTATTCGCCGGTTTCATTTTCCTTCTCTCCTAAAAAAGTGAATGGTGAGGGAACGAATGGGTGAAGGGGTGAAAACTACTAGCCCACCTGCAAATTTGCAAACTCACCGTACTGTTAATTGTACCTCATCATACACATGATCCAAACTGAGTTTGATTTGCCGCATAACCCAGTCGGTGGGTAGGCCGTGATGGGGGAACAGGGGGAGGAATTGGGGAATGTAAACGGCCGTTTCCTCTTTCGGCCGTTTAGCTGTTACATGGGCGGTGAGCGTGTCCCACAGTTGGCGCAAATAATCGCTCATTGTTTGAATGGCGGTTCGATCCGCAAGGGGGCCACGCCCTGGGACAATTTTCTGCAATTTTTCTTCCGGCCAGGATTGCAAGCGGGCCAACGTTTGTAACCATTGCTGGCAACTGCCCTCTGCCAGTAACACCGGGCCGTGTGTGGTGATGGTATCACCAGCAAAAAGGAGTTTTTGCTCTGGCAAATAGACCCAGATGTTGCCGATGGTGGGGCCGGGGGCGGCGATGAGTTCAAGTGAACGGCCGTTGCGGAGTAACGACAGGTTGTGGGTGAAGGTGAGGGCAGGTCTTTCGACTGGAATACCGTTCAACTCGCGGCTGCTGTCCCCGTTTCGGGCTGCCAGGCTATCTAACAGCGATTGGGGAAAACGTTTGTCATAGCTGTTGATCCGTTCGGCCGTTTCCTGGTGGGTTATGATAGGGGCGTTTAACCATCGAGTATTGATAATCCGGTCGCCGTGATAATCGGTCAAAATGAGAAACTGAACAGCATGATGGTTCAAACGGTGCAACCGGGTGGCCCAATCGCGTGCCTGGCGGGGATAGGAAGGGGTATCAACGCTAATGACACCCTGGCTGGTGAGAACAGCCCCCACATTTACCCCCTGGTACCCCGTTTCAATAAAAACCCCTTCTGCTACTTGCTCCATAACTCAAACAGTTGTTAACCGGGTAAAGAGGCGCAAAACTGTTTTTTGGCCTCTGCTAAGACAGTTTGCACAGTTGCCAGATCGGCCGTTTTGCCACCTCCCTGGGCCATGCTGGCATTGCCACCCCCTCCGCCACCCAATTGGGCCAGAGCCGGTTTAATGAGTTGGTTCATCTCACCAGGGGCATCGGCGGAACGGCAAAAAAGCAACTGACTTTTTGCGCCTGCCAGCCCCAACAACACCACTACCCCAGGTTGCTGGATAAGCAGGTTGGCGAGGGTTCGCAGGTGGCTGGTTTCTTCTTCAGGTAAAACATGGGTGATGAGGGTGATTTGCCCGATGGTTGTGCCATGAGACAGCAGGTTTTCGGCCGTTATTTGCAGCAGTTCTGTTTGTTGTTTTTTAATCAGCCGTTGTGCCTGTTTGTTGTCTTCTTGTAAACGGCCGATAGTTTGCGGCAATTCGGCCGCACCGGTAGTCAGCAACGAAGTTAAACTGGCAACAAGGTCACTCTTTTGCCGATAATCCAACCAGGCCCGCCCACCACAACGAAACTCAACCCGTGTCTGCTCTCCGCGCCTGTCCACTTTGACAATTTTAATCAGCCCCACTTCGCCCGTGTGCGCCACATGCGTGCCACCACATGCCGTCAGGTCAAACTGGTCAATGTCTATCAGGCGAATTTGCCCTTGTTCGCCGGGCGGGAGTTTTCGCAGGGGTAAATTTTGTGCTTCGGCCAGCGAAACGGTATGGACGCGGATGGGGCGGTTTTGCCAGACCACTTGATTGGCTAACTGTTCGACCTGTTCCAGTTGAAGGGGGGATAAATGGGGTGTGTCCAGGTCAATGGTCAGGCTATTGTCGCTGAGGTGAAACCCAACGGTTTGGGTTTCTGCCAGGCGGATGAAAGCCTGGGAGAGGATGTGCTGGCCGGTGTGCTGCTGCATATGGTCAAAACGGCGGGGCCAATCAATTTCGGCCGTTATGTCACGGTCGGTAATTGGTTTTTCCAGCCAATGCAACACGGCCCCATCTTCAACCCGAATGGAGACATCGAAAACGGCCGTTTCCTGCACCGTTCCCTTGTCAGCAGGCTGTCCCCCAGAAGCAGGATAAAAATAAGTGCGATCCAAAATAACCGCAAAACGATTTTTCTCTTGAATCCGTTCAACCACTCTGGCTTGAAAAGAACAGGTATAAGAGTCGGTGTAATAGAGCCGCTCACTCATTTAGAAAACCGAAGCCACAGGAACCATCTCTGGCAAGGTTGGCAATGTAAAGCTAAAAACAGCCCCACCACCAGGAGCATCCTCTACCCAAATGTTTCCCCCATGTGCTTCCACCGCCAGTCGGCAAAAAGCCAACCCCAACCCCAACCCTTTAGAAAAATTATCCCCAGTTTTAACCCGTTGGAACTTATCAAAAATTGTTTTCCGGTGTTTTTTGGGAATGCCCATGCCTTGATCAATCACTGAAATGACCGCTTTGTCTTCGCCAGGGATTCTTTTGGCCGATAATGTGATGTATTGGCTCTCGGAACTGTATTTCAGGGCATTATCCAACAGGTTGACCAAAACGCGCCGGATCATGTCTTCTTCAATATAAACGTCCGATAGGTCGGGAGTGATTTGCCGCACAAATTGAATTTCTAACTTTTCAAAATTCGGCCGTTCAAATTCATACACCTCATCAATCAGCTTGTGCAAACTCACCACCCCCTGCTCGTTAATGGGATGGCCCGCCTCCAACCGATTGATGTCTAGCAGCGAACGAATCAACGTTTGCAAACGGTAACTGCTGCGAGTGGCAATATCCAGCATAGCCGTCAGGGTAGGGCTGCTGTTGGGTGGTATCTCATACCCCAAAAGTTCCAGACTGGAAATCACATTCCCCAACGGGCTTTGTAAGTCGTGGAACAACATGGCGGTCAAATCTTCACGCATCTCCTCCAATTCAATTTGTTTGGAGATGTCGTGATGGATCCATTGCAGCAACTCTGTGGTGCCAGACAAAATGCGCTTCGCATAAACCTCCACATGCACCGTCTGTTCATCTTTGGTGAGTACCTGACTCTTAAAAAACCTTACCTCGTCTGGTTTAGCTCGATTAAACCTTAACAACTTTGTCCCAGAGGGGTGAATTTGTTCAATCGAAAGGTTTAACAACTCCTCCCGCCGATACCCCAAAAATTCAAAAGCCCGCCGGTTTGCTTCCACCACTCTGCCGTTTAAGTCCGTCAGAATAATGGGGTCAATGCTATCTTGGAATAGGCTAACATACCGCGCTTCGGCCGCTTTGGTTTTGGCAAACTGCTCTGCGTTGGCAATGGCTGTACTGGCGATGTTTGCCAGGTTGATCAACAGGCTCAAATCTTGTTCGGTAAATTTACCTTGTAATGGGTTAATGGCCTGAATCGTGCCCAGTACATCGCTCTTAAACACCATCGGCGCACAAATCATGGCGTTTGTGGTGTGCCCAGTAAGGCGATCCCCCGATGTGTTGAAACGAGGGTCACGACTGGTTTCAGCCACTAAAACAGGTTCCCGATGTTCCATGACCCAACCCGACACGCCCTGGTTAGAGGGGAGGCGCAGACCAATAATTTTGTCGCTGCCCATGCCTTCGGCCACACGATAAACCAGTTCGTTGCTTTTTTTGTCTACCAGGGCAATGGAGATGGCTTCTGCGTTGAGCAGGTCGTTCATCTGGGTTAGTAGAGATTGCATGATCTCTTCAATATCGAGCGAGGAGTTGATGACGCGGCTGGCTTCGTTCAATAGGGCGGTGGTGCGAAGCTGGCGTTGGGATTCTTCATATAGACGGGCGTTTTCGATGGTGGTGGCGGCCTGGTTGGCAATGAGGGTGAGCAGGTCTAAATCCCGTTCGTGGAACTGGTTTTGGCCGGGTTTGTGAATGGTGATGACCCCAATGGCGCGATTGCGGATGATACAGGGGGTGCTGATGACTGACCAGGGTTCCTGATGGGTGGGGTGGTTTGGCCCGGCCAGCCAACGTGGGTCGGAACGGGTATCTAACACAATGCCGGGTTGGGTGGTGCGTACTACCCAGCCTGCCAGCCCTTGTGTCATCATGGTTTCCAGGACGGAGAATTTTTGCAGGTCTTTGGCGTTGCCACCAGATAACCAGGCGTGTTCAATTTGGGAGTCCTGGTTGATGACGATGATGCTGCCATCGTATGCCTCTAATTGTTCCACTGCGACGTTTAGAACGCGGGGCAACACGACATCTATGTTTAATCCTTCTGCTTCTACCTGTTTGAGGATTTCGTTGATCACGTAGAGCGTGTTTAGTAGCTCGCTGGCTCGTTGTTCTTTTACGGAGTTTGACAATAAGGGGTTCATAATTTGCTACTACATTATACGTGATCTAAGGTGAATGTGACTATGGGTTCTATTTACAAGTTTGTGGTCAAACCATCGTATGTCTTTAGGAACTGCGTCATTCTAACGATTTTACGACGCGAGTTGTAAATTGGGTATCACATCGAGATTTAATGAGTCACGACGGCCGTTTATGAAGTGCCAATGGGCAGCGGCGGCTATCATGGCGGCGTTGTCTGTGCATAAAACAAGGGGTGGATAATACACCGGAACGGTGATTGTGTCACTCATGGCCTGGCGTAAGGCGGAGTTGGCGGAAACCCCTCCGGCCAGGTGAACGGCCGTTACCCCATAAGCGGCTGCGGCTTTTTTTGTTTTGTCTACCAATACATCCACAACCGCTGCCTGGAAGCTGGCTGCCAGGTCGTTGAGTGGCAGGTGGTGTGGGTCGAATGGTTTTACTTGCCGCATAACGGCCGTTTTTAAGCCACTAAAACTAAAATTAAACTCATGGTCTGAAACTGCACGAGGGAACTTGAAGGCGGTGGGGTTGCCTGTTTTGGCAGCCTGGTCTATGGCCGGGCCACCAGGGAAGGGTAATCCCAATAAACGGCCGATTTTGTCAAACGCCTCCCCGGCAGCATCGTCTAATGTGCCACCCAGGTGTTGGTAACGGCCGTGACCCATCATTAAATATAGCTCTGTGTGCCCACCACTGACCACCAGGGTCAAAATGGGAAACTCAATTTCTGGCATTCCGGGGGTAATCCAGAGCGAGTAAATATGCCCTTCGATGTGGTTGATGCCCAGAAGGGGTTTGTTCCGCCCGATGGCTAACCCTTTGGCGGCATTCACCCCCACCAACAACGACCCCACCAATCCTGGCCCGTGTGTGACAGCGATACAATCCAGGTCATCTACACCCAGGTGAGCTTCATGAAGAGCCTGGGTAATGACGGCATGGATGACTTCGATATGTTTGCGCGAGGCAACCTCTGGGAATACCCCGCCATATTGGGCGTGAAGTGTGGTTTGGCTGGCAATGACGTTGCTGAGGATTAAACGGCCGTTTTCTACCACTGCTGCCGCCGTTTCATCACACGATGTTTCAATTGCCAGGATGCGTGTTGTTATATCGGCTCGTTTTTGCACCGTGCCACCTTTCTACATGATCGCAAGAGCGCGATTGTAAACCTTTTGTTGAGACTAGCAGAAATAAAGATTACAAAAATGTTGCGTTGTGCCTTACAGCAATGGTGTAGCGGGTTTAGCACAACATTTTACCAAAGTCGCCAGCAGGGTTTCAACTTGATCTGGTAAAATGGTACGAGGGTCAATTACCAACTGTTCATCCTGAATACGGCCGATCACGGCAACGGGTTGGGCGCGTAAGGAAGCGGTCAGCTCATCCAGATTGGTCTGTCGTATAACTACCAGTTTAGTGGGTAATGTGGCACCTGGCAAACTTCCGCCACCCACCGTCGAAAAACCCGCTTCAACCTGTGCTGAAACTCCTTGCGATTGCAACCGGGAGGCCCAGGTTTCTGCTTCGGCCGTCAGGTGGTCGAGCGGGCGGGAAATCATGCGCCAGACGGGAATTTGGTGGGGGGCTTCTTCCTGCAAATAGTGGATGAGGGTAGCGGTTAGACCTGCCAGACACAATTTATCGGCTCGTAGGGCGCGGGCTAAGGGGTGTTTTTTGCATTGGGCGATCAGGTCGGTGCGGCCACACAGGATGCCAGCTTGTGGCCCCCCCAGCAGTTTGTCGCCGCTAAATGCCACGATGTCACAACCTGTTTGTAACCCTTCCTGGACGGTGGGTTCATGATCCAGGCCATAAACGGCCGTTTCTAACAATGCCCCGCTGCCCTGGTCATATAACAGGGGCAGTTGATGGCGATGGGCCAGGTCTGCCAGGTCTGCCAGGGGTGGCTCGCTGGTGAAACCAATTATTTTGAAATTGGAGTGGTGGGCGACCAAAATAGCGGCCGTTTGTGGGGTGATGGCGGCTTCGTAGTCCCGTAAATGGGTACGATTGGTGGTGCCTACCTCGATTAACCTGGCCCCGGATTGTGCCATGACATCGGGCACGCGGAAGCCGCCGCCAATTTCCACCAGTTGTCCCCGGCTGATGATCACTTCTTTACCACGACACAGGCTGGTCAACATGAGTAAAACGGCGGCGGCGTTGTTATTAACCACCAAAGCGGCTTCTGCCTGGGTGAGGCGGGTGAGTAGTTGTTCGGCGTGTTGGCTGCGGGAGCCACGCTCTCCAGCTGCCAGGTTGTATTCCAGGGTGTTGTAATGGCCGCCGCTTTCCTGGATAACGTGCAGGGCGGCCTGGCTGAGTGGGGCGCGGCCTAAGTTGGTGTGCAGGATAACGCCCGTTGCATTGATGACGGGGCGCAGGGTGGGGGCGAGCAGTTGCTCTAACCAGGTTTGGGCGGTTTGTGCTAAGGTGTCGGGGGTGGGGGG
>CAZPEJ010000027.1:0-18670 GCA_964585465.1 uncultured Ardenticatenaceae bacterium | reverse complement strand
GTTATCGCCTCTTTCTCGATGTCATGAATGACCATCACCTGTTCAGCCAGCTGCCGCCGCAGAGCCACCACTTCGGGCTGGGTGAGGGGGAAATCGGTGGAAACGGCCGTTTTGATGGCCTGTAACCGTGCCCCCAGGTGTTGAATATCTTCCCTGGCTGCCCCACCTCGCTGGCGGAAAAGTTGGCTTTTGTTTAACATCAGTTCGCGTGCCTCTTTGAATAAGGGCACCTCATCCGGCAACACCCTCTCACTCATTTTTTTCCAGGCCAGGCCACTGCGCCGGAAGAGGTTCGCCACCTCTTTTAGGGCTGGTTTGCCCAAAATCAGGCTGGCTTCGTCCAAAAATTGGGCATACCCTTCGCGGTCGGCGTGGTCGTTTTTGCCAAATAGCCGAATATCGTTGAACAGCCAGGTCAGTCCGGCATACATGGGGTTGCCCGCCGGAAAAACTTTTTCCCAACTTTGCCGCGCTTTGGGGTTATTGAGTTGTTCTGCCCACCATTTGTAAGCAGCAAACCCGAAGCTGTTTTTGCCTCCTTTGGGTGGGTGTTCGGTGAAGAGTTTGATGCAATCCCAGATGCCTTTGTGAACGGCCGTTGCCACTTTGCTCTCGTCGGGGGCTTCCAGGGTAATCAGGCGGAACTTATCCTCCTTCACACGGGCGCGGGCAGCCGCCAGGGTAGCGGTGGAAACGGTGAGCGGGACAGATGAACGGTCGGCAATGTGAACAGAACCGGCCGTTTCATCATACCCAAACACCAACAGCGGGGCCATCCACCACATCCCCATCTCGGCATACGGCAGGGTGTTATAGGGCATGGTATACGCATCAGCCCACACAATCGCTGGCACCCCCTCCTCCAAGGTTTGCAACAGGTTTTTTAACGCTTTATCCGCTTTGTTGGTTTGTGCCACATTTTGCACCACCCCCAACCGCGCCAACATCGTATCCCAGGGGTCAAACGTGTTACGTGTCAAAACCCGCGCCTGGGGGTCAACCCCTTCATAGACAAAGGTAAAATACCCCATTACCGCCCCGCCACTAACCCCCAGCAGCAAGGCTTCGCTATAGGGCTGCCCGGTGTGGGGGGCTTTTACCCCACGAGCCGCATAATAGTTATGAATGGTGCCTGTCTCCCAGTGAACACCCGCAAAAGCGTTGTAATTTTGTACCATTGGCATGATAAACTCCTTTTGTAACAATACAGGGATACGACGTTTCACAGTAGGCACGCAGAGAGGGAAAAATCCACATATTCTTTGTGCCGCTCTATGTTTTCTCTATCGCACCTGAGCAGATACTTTGTGTCAAAAAAACATCGTGTATTTCCAGTCAGGCCATCTAGTGACCATTATAGGAAAATTTGGGTGACCTTTGGAAAAAAAGAGACATAGTATGAACTTCATCACGTTTTACGTTTCATGCCCCACGTTTCACGCCTCCTCCCTTTTTGCGTTATACTTGATCCACTCAATCCTCACAATAGAAGGGTATTTTCATGCGTAACAAACTAATTGTAGCTTCCGTTGTTGTTATTTTGCTGTTGTTGGCCGCATATCTGGCTGTGGGCAAGGTGTTGTATGACCAGTTATCCGACATTTCTGGCCGATGTGTGGAGTCGCGGGCGGCTAACACGCCTGCCCAGTTTGGTGATGTGTCGGGTTTCTGGCGGGATGATTTTGACTTTGCCGCTTATTACATGCCGGAGTATGAAACGGTTCGTTTTCCTAGCCGCGAGGAGGGTATTGAAATTGCGGGCTGGTATATTGAGAGCGATCCCTCTGCCCCAACGGTGATTTTGGTGCATGGGCTGGGGGCTTGCAAACATACAGTGGATGTGCTGACCCCGGCCGGGATGCTTCACCAAGCAGGTATGAATGTTTTGTTGATTGATGTGCGGGATGCGGGGGATTCTACCTTTGAAGACGGCCGTTCTGCCATTGGCAACGAGGAGTATCAGGATGTGTTGGGGGCGTGGGATTGGTTGATTAACGAAAAGGGCATTCCTGCCGAACGAATTGGATTGTTAGGCAACTCGTTAGGGTCAGCTACCGTGTTAATCGCCTTTTCCCAAGAACCCAATGTGGCGGCGGTGTGGGCAGATTCCCCCTTCGATAACCTGCCACAAATCATTCGGGAAGAGCTGGCCCGCAACAATTACCCAGGCTTTTTGCAACCTGGGGGCATCTGGGCCGCGCGAATTTTTTCCGGGGATAATGTGCTGGCTTTTGACCCTGGGGAAGCGGTGACTGTCAGCAACGGCCGTCCGATGTTCATTTTGCATGGAACGGCCGATAGCCGCATCAATTACCAACACACCCTGCAATTGCAAGAACGGGCCGAGGCTATCGGGGCCGACAATGTGACCTTTTGGATTATTGATGGGGTCGAACACGTTGCTGCCGCCTCTGCCAATACGGCCGAATATGAACAAAACCTGATTACCTTTTTTAGCACAGCGTTAGACAAGTAAACAAATGAACCAATTTCTGCAAAACCACATCTGCCTGGTCACGGGTGGCACTCAGGGCATTGGCTGGGCGTTGGTGCAGGCATTGGCGGATCACGGCGGCAAAGTGTATGCCTGTGGGTTATCCCCTCGCAACCTGGCCCAGGCACACGAAACCTTAAAAAGCCTGCCCTGGCAAAACCAGATTCACCTGGCGCAATGTGATGTCACCGACCGGGCTGTTTTGCAGGCGTGGATCGAACAGATTTACCAGGAAAACGGCCGAATTGACCTGCTGATCAACAATGCCGCTTTTGTGCAGTGGGAAGATGTGCTGGCAATGTCGGTGGAAGCCTCGCAACGCACCCTACGTGTGAATGTCGAAGCCATGCTGTTGACGGTGCATCAGGTATTGCCCTGGATGTTAGCCGCCGGGCGGGGGCACATTGTCAATATGGGTTCCATCACCGCCCACATTTTGGTGCCGGGGGCATCGGCCGTTTATGCTGCCAGCAAAGCAGCAGTGGATGTTTACACCCAGACATTACAAATGGAACTGGCAAACTCTCCCATCCACGCCACCCTGGTGCGGCTGGGCACCACCGCCGGAACGGACTTCTTCAAACAACATGTCCGCCCCACCCGCATGGCCCGCCTGACCCAATATCTGCCACCCCTCACCCCTCCCCAAGTGGCAACGGCCGTTCTCCGCGCCATCCAGAAAAAACAAAACATCCTCACCTTGCCGGGTTATCTCGCGCCATTAGCCACCATCTACCTGCTCTTTCCCCGATTTTCCCGATGGCTGGCAAATTTAGGCAGTGCCAATCAACCAGACTTTGGGAAGGTAACGTGGCAATATCGGTCGAAACATGATACATAAAGCAGTCTGTCCCATCTCAGACCTGTCAGATGGCTGGTTGTGAATTTGGGAGATTAGAGATTGGGGATGAGAGATTTCCAATCTCCAATCTCTAATCTCAAATTTTACAAGAACTTTATGGAACAATTTACTCCTCTGTTAAAAGGCCCTTTACACACGTTACAACCATTGGAGCAAGAGATTTTTCGTATTCGTCTGGAACAACATTGGCCGGATGTGTTACGGCCGTTATTCCAACTCTACGGCTCCCATCCCCAATTCCAAACCTGGCTGGACAACTTTTTGCACATTGTGGCCCGCAACTATGCAGAACGGCCGTTTGAACTCCGCCTGCTCGACCTGCAACGTACCACCCAACCCGACTGGTTCCAACAATCCAACATGGTGGCCTACGTCTGTTACACCGACCGTTTTGCAGGCACCTTAAACGGCATCACCGCCAAAATCCCCTACTTGAAAGAGCTAGGCATCACCTACCTTCACCTCATGCCCCTGCTGCAACCCCGCACCGGAGCCAATGATGGCGGCTATGCCGTGCAAAATTACCGGCAGGTAAACGAAAAACTGGGCACAATGGTTGAATTAGCGGCGTTGGCGGCCGAATTGCGGCACAACGGCATTAGTTTGTGCATAGACCTGGTGTGCAACCACACCGCCAAAGAGCATGAATGGGCGCAAAAGGCGATGGCGGGCGACCTGGTTTATCAGGATTATTACCTCATGTTCCCCGACCGCACCCTGCCCGACCAGTACGAACTGACCCTGCCGGAGGTGTTTCCCGACTTTGCGCCGGGCAACTTTACCTGGTATGACCAGATCGGCCGTTGGGTGTGGACAACCTTCAACGAATATCAGTGGGACTTAAATTATCAAAATCCGGCCGTTTTTGCCGAAATGTTAGACACCATTCTCTTTCTGGCAAACCAGGGGGTGGAAATTTTGCGCCTGGATGCCGTTGCTTTTATGTGGAAACGGATGGGCACCGACAGCCAGAACCAGCCCGAAGCCCATTACATTCTGCAAGCCTTCCGCGCCCTCAGCCGCATTACCGCGCCGGGCCTCATCCTCAAAGCCGAAGCCATTGTTTCCCCCGATAAACTGGTTCCTTACCTGGGGCGCGGCGAAGCCACCAACAAGGAGTGTGAACTGGCGTATCACAATGTATTTATGGTGTTGTTGTGGAGCAGTCTGGCCGAACGGCGTGTGACCCTGCTCACCAAAACGTTACAAAATATGCCTGCCATTCCTTCTGGCTGCGCCTGGAACACCTATGTGCGCTGCCACGACGACATTGGCTGGGCAGTGACGGATGAAGATGCGGCGGCAGTGGGTTTGAATGGTTTTCTGCACCGGGCTTTTTTGAGCGATTTTTATAGCGGCCGTTTTACCCATTCCTTTGCGCGTGGGGCCACCTTTCAATTTAACCCCAAAACGGGCGACCGGCGTATTAGCGGTTCGCTGGCCTCGCTGGCGGGTCTGGAAACCGCCCTGCTAACAAAGGATTGGGCAGCCATAGACCTGGCGGTACGTCGTATTGTGTTGTTGCATAACATGATGTTAGTGTTCGGTGGTATTCCGTTGCTCTACATGGGGGATGAGTTGGGGCTGCTGAATGACCAAAGTTACCTGGATAATCCCGATCTGGCAGAGGATAATCGTTGGATGCACCGCCCGTTTATGGATTGGGAAACGGCCGAAAAACGGTACGACTGGATGAGCATAAACGGCCGAATCTTTCAAACCATCACCCACCTCATCCAAACCCGCAAAAAACTACCCGCCCTTCACGCCCAGGCCGCCACTTACCCCGTCTGGACAAACAACGAACAGGTTTTTGGCCTCATCCGCGAAAGCCCACGCGGTCGCCTGTTCATCCTGGCAAACTTCAGCGAACACAGCCAGCTAATTACCCGCCACCGCCTGCATGAGCTGGGGTTTGATGGCATGTTAATAGACCACTTGGGGCAACCTGTTAAAGGCTGGTCAGACATCCTGGCTGGCCCCTATCAATCGTTGTGGTTGGAGAAAGCGTGATAGGATATTAAAGTTTATCGGAAATAAAGTTTCTCGCGCAGAGGGTTTTTCCTCCCTGCGTCTCTGCGCGACATAAAGTTAATTCCAATAATGTTTATTGTGTACGCTGTTCTTACGCGATACGCAATATGCAACATGGCAACATGTATAAGGAGATCCATGAAACATTTACAAAAGGTAATGGTATTGATTGTCTGGTTGGTGATATTAGTAACAGTTTACGGGGTGATTGCCCAGGGGGCCGCCAGCAAACCCACCCCTGCCGCGCCAGCAGAAATGATTCCAAACGGGGCCGAAACAACCGAGACGGTCTACCAAAGTATTGACCGTGAAAGTGGCAAACCAATGGCCCTGTATCAGGTCAACTATCCGGTAACGGGTGCAACTCCCGAAGAGATGGCGCGTGATTATCTGCGGGCCAATGCCACCGTTTTACACCTGCAAGACCCGATGCTGACGGATTTGGTGCATCGTGTCACGCGGCAAAGTTTATCTGGCGACACCGTGCGTTTTACGCAACTGGTAGCCGGGGTGCCTGTGTATCAGGGGGAGATTGTGGTGCATATCAGCCCGGCGCGGCAGGTGACGTATGTGTCTAACCAGTATCAGCCAACGGCCGTTTCTGTCCCCACCACACCTGGCATAACGGCCGATACCGCCCGCCAAACCGCTTTTGCCTATCTACAGGCCCAGGGCGAAACCCGTCTGGATAAAACGCAACTCGTTGTTTATGTACAACAAGGCACTCCCCAACTGGCCTACCAGGTGCGAGTCATATCAGCTGCCCCGCTAGGGGATTGGGAACTGCTGATAGATGCCCAAACTGGCAACCTGCTCAAAGTGGATAACCTGGCACACAACCAGGATGACACCGACAGCCAAGCAGACGGCAGCGAAGCCATTCTGGTAGATGGGACAGGTAACATCTTTAACGCCGACCCCCTTTCCTCGGCCCACACCACCTATGGCAGCCCCGGTTTCACCGATGGTAACGATGCCAACACCACCGAATTAACCGGCGAATTGATGAACGTCACCTTGCAAGATATTCAATTTTCTGGCGGAATGCACACGCTGATTGGCCCCTATGCCCACATTCAAGATTTTGAATCCCCGTTCTATGGTCTTTTTTCCCAGGTGAGCAGCGATTTTAGTTATAACCGGTTTGACAATGCCTTTGAAGCGGTGATGACCTATTATCACATTGATGATTCAATGCGTTATATCAACGAGACATTGGGCATCCCCTTGACACCGTTCCAATATAGCGGCGGGGTGCGGTTTGACCCGCACGGGCTGAATGGGGCGGACAACTCCCACTACTTGCCAGGGTCTGGGCAGGTTTCTTTTGGCGAGGGTGGGGTGGATGATAACGAGGACGCGGATGTGATCTGGCACGAATTGGGGCATGGGTTACACGACTGGCTGACGAATGGTAGTTTGTCCCAGGTGAATGGGTTGAGTGAGGGGTTTGGGGATTACTGGGCACAGTCACACAGCCGCATTTTGAACCAGTGGACAACGGCCGATGCTCAGTATCATTGGGTGTTTAACTGGGATGGGCATAACCCGTTCTGGAACGGCCGTATTACCAATTACCCCGGCCATTACCCCGAAGACCTGACCGGGCAAATCCACACCGATGGGCAAATCTGGTCTACCTGTTTGATGGGTATTTGGGATGAGATTGGACGGGAACGGTTAGATACGGCCGTTTTGGAAGGGTTGAGTATGACCAATTCCACCACCAATCAAAGCCAGGCCGCCAATGCCGTTTACCAGGCTGCCATAGATATGAATTACGCCTATGCCGAGTTGTTGGCAATGAATAGCCGCTTCGCCGCTTGTGGGTATACCATGCCCGATTTGCCTTCTCCCTATGACCTGGCCCTCTCTGGCGACTCCGCCCTGACCGGTCTGGCGGGCACCACTGTCACCCATACTGTCACCCTTACCAACACGGGTGGGGTCAGTGATACGTTTGATGTGCTGGTGAGTGGGCAAACGTGGGGAACTGCACCAGTGACAGCTACGCTGTTTTTGTTGGCGGGGACGAGTGGAACGGTAGAGGTGGCGGTGGATATTCCGGCCAATGCGTTGGGGAATGAGAGTGACAGTGCCAACTTTACAGCTACATCGCAAGGGGACCCAAACCAGAGCGAAACGGCCGTTTTGACCACCATTGCTCAGGCTATTTATGGTGTAGCGTTGGCCTCTGACCAGAGTGGGGCGGGGGCAGCGGGTGGGGTGGTGATGTACACCTTACAAATTAGCAACACGGGCAATACTACTGACACGTTCGACTTTTCGGCGGCAACAGCCAACTGGGAAGTTTTTTTTGAAACGCCCACTGTAACCCTGGCGGCCGGGAGTAGTGCCGACGTGGTGGTTCATGTTCACATTCCATCCGATGCCACCAATGGGGAGATGGACACGGCAGTCATAACGGCCGTTTCCCAAAACGATGTCGCCGCCACCGCCACCGTCACCCTCACCACCACCGCCACAGGTTACACCCTGTACTTGCCAGTGGTAACAAAAAATTAAGCGGGTGTTCGTGAGTAATTTGGGAGATTAGAGATTGGTCATCTGGGCATGTTTCATCAAATAGAACATTGGGTCTTTCAGGTTTTGTGGGGTTTGCCGTTCATTGGTTATCAACCCCCTGAGTTCCCAGACAGCAATTCGCAATTTGGAAATTGCCATCGGTTGAAACCGATGGCTAACAAAATCAAACCTGTTAAAACAGGTTGAAAAGTGGCTTTCTTAACGTGTTTTAACACGTTTGTTTGACCAGGCTGGGGTTTGAACCCCAGGCAAAAGCTTCCCGTTTTTGTTCGTAGTAACCGCTTCAGCGGTTTGGACGACTGAAGTCGTTACTACGAACGATACCTTTTCCTGAAGGGGATTAGAGATTAGGGAGATTTCCAGACACCTACCGCCTGACTACCCAATCCACATACCCCGCTTTTGACCAACTCCCCACCCATTCAAATGTGACCGGGTCTAACACAGCCAGGGTGGAGTTGACATCTGTGGTCTGGCTGGCAACCAGGATGGGTTGACCATCTATCTGGCGATAGGGCCAAACGTTGTAACCGTCCAGACGTTTGACGGTTGCCAGGGTGTTGGCATCCACAACGGCCGTCCACGCCTGCCCTTCCTCCCAACCGTTGATAAACAGATAGGCTCCGTCGGCAGATTGGAAGATGTTTTGTCCGCCTGTTTCCTGGCTGGCAAGCTGGCTACCGTTGTGGGTGTCTATCACTTGCAAACCTAACGGCCGTTCCACGTATTGATGTTCCCCATTCCCATCGGTTGTTAAGTCACTGTGCCACCCCACCACATACAATTTACGGCCGTCCGGGGAGAGAACGGCCGATTTGACAATGTAATCAAACTCTTTGGCATAAACTGGAGCGGCCGTGAAAGCCACAAGCCGTTCTGCCCAGGAAAGAGCGGGGGCGATGGGGTAGGTTTGTACTGTGTGTTCCACCAGGTTGACGGTAGTTAGTTTGTCTTCATCCGCATGAACAATGTAGAGGAAACGGCCGTCTTGCGCCAAAACGACAGCCGGTGCCCAGGCCAGGCGTGGGTCTTCTGGCTGTTCACATTCAGCCACTTCACAAATCACCCCATCCAACAGCCCGTTTAACTCCGTTTCCCAGAGCGTTGTCAAAGAAGGGGTTTGTAACAAAGCGACTCGCACCGCGCCAGAACGGTCAAACTGGTTGTAAGGGGTGGGTTGCACGGTGCCATACACAAGAACAGCATTATCGGGGGTAAAATATACCTGGTTCCAGCGTGGCGTAAACGGTAATGTTTTATCGGCCGTTTCCTGCCCCGTCGCCACATCCACCAGAGCCAGTTTAGCGGTTGTTCCGTTATACACCACAGCCACCTGGCTGTTGTCTGCGTTAAAAACCAGGCCATTGACCTGATAAAAATGTAAATCTGTGCGGGTTAACGTCCAGGTGGGCAGATGGACAAAAAGCAATTGGTTGTCTTCTGCAACGGTTGCCAGCCAACTGCCATCTGCCGAGGCCGTGTAGACCATGCCATCCCGCCCCAGGGACAATGGTTCATACCCAGGCATCGGTTCACCAGTTAATGGGTTTACCAGACTCAGGGTATGTCCGTTGAGATAGGTGGTAATGGCTACACCGCTCGCTGAATTGAGAAGAGGAACGGCCGTTTCCTCCTGCCCTGTTACCGGCACCTGTTCCGGCTGGTGCGTTGGCTCCGGCCGTTCCGGCTGCACCCCGGTCTGTCCCCCCGCAGGCAAACAAGCCACCAACAAAAAACAAACGACCAGAATTAAATACACTTTTTTCATCATTCACTCCTTGAGAAGCCGTCAGCCGTTAGCTGTCAGCTATCAGTAGGGGAAGCCGTCAGCCGTTAGCTGAAAGCTGATAGCTGATAGCTGATAGCTGATAGCTGATAGCTGATAGCTGATAGCTGACAGCTAATTCCTACTCCCCCATCTCTCGTAACGATTCTGCTACTTGAACGGCCTGCTCTGACGAAAAACTGCTTTCCAGGCGATAAGTGATGCCTGCTTGCTGCCAGATGAGGACATTGCCCGTCACAAAAAGCCAGGGTTGCCAACGGCCGTTTCGCAGTTTTAAGGTATGGCCTCCCTCTACCCAGATTGCCCATGAGCCGTTCACCTCAGTTTCCTGCACCAATTCAACCCCCTGCTTAAAAGCCCCTTCATCCCCACCTATCTGGTACAAACTGAGCCACGCTTGTTCTGGTTGTTCGGTTTGCAACCAGACAAAAATGACGGTTTGCCCCGGCGAAAGCGGCCGTTCTTGCCAATACACTTTATCGGGCAGCCCCAGGTCGGGGGGGTAGGTCGGAATTTGCAGCGTAAAGTCGGCCCGCCCCTGGGCAATGTTTAAGCTGGTTTCCCCGGCAACATCCGCCAGGGTTGCGGCTGGGGTGGGAGCAGGCAAAGAGGGGGATGGAGAAACGGCCGTTTCAGGTGGTACACCTACTTCAATTTGCACCGCCCCAATCTGCAACAAGTAAAACAGGGCTGCCCTGGCCGGGGGTGTCACCAGCAAAACTGCCGCCACAACCAGCAATAAGAACACCCCCCAGGCCAGTCGGCGAACCATGTATTGGCGGGATCGTCTGGTTGACCTGGGCCGGGACAAAATCGTTGTAATGTTTGGGGTGGGTGGGTATGGGAAAGAATCGGCCGTTTGCCGCAACCGGTTTTCCATCTCCACCAATTCCTGTTCGTTCATCTGATCCATTTACCACATATACACCCATTAACGGAAAATGGTTCCCAAAACGGCCGTTTTTGGAAATCTGTTATCGTCCAGCATCTCCAGAAAGGTTTAATCATTACCAAAACATTGGTATACTAACAGCCATCTGAGTCCTACCCATGAATCTTGAACTATCGCCCGCCCTGCAAAAAATTCTGTCCCCCACTATCTGGCATTCATGGCCTGTAGAACAACACCTCTATATTCTGGAAACGGAAGGACAAACCACAAACCATCCATTTTATCAGGGCAAAAAGTGGGAGTTGGGCGAACATCGCCCCCAGTACCGCGAATCCTGCCCCAAATGCCAGTTTGGTTACTGCTTCTACGCCCAACCGCGCAACTGGACAATTGGTGATGCAGATGTGTGGAATTTGATGAAATGTGCCAACGAAAAGTGTCGGTTCGAGTTCCAATCAGAAACCTGAACCACAAAGTTCGGGTCGTAACCCCCTTTACCTAAATGATTGGTTCTCAATCGCAAAACGCCACGAAATTGCTTTCGCGCTGTTCATAAATGACTTAACACTGCTATAGTTAGCTGGAAACTGACGAGGTAAACAATGTTTAGAAAACGCCAACCTGAAATTGCCTACGACCCTGATCTTGTGCCACCGCTTGACCTGATGCGTCAGGAGGGTATCAATGTTCTGGAAGAGTGGTTTCGCTGGGGAGAAGAATGGAGTATGCTGCTGCGGGTCTACGGACACATCACCCGCAACAGTTCAATCCTGGAGATAGGTTGTGGTTTGGGGCGTGTCGCATTTCCCTTACGTTATGTGCTTTCTGCAAACGGCTCCTACGACGGCTTCGAGATTGGCAAATACAAAATAGACTTTCTGGAGCGCACATTCCATCGCAAATACCCACACTTCCGCTTCATCTGGGCAAACATTCATAACACCTACTACAATCCTCACGGTCAAATCGCCCCCCATCACTACCAATTCCCGTACCCCGATGGAACATTTGATATTGTGTTTGCGGCATCCGTTTTTACGCACATGCTCCCAGAAGCGGCCGCCCACTATTTTCGTGAAACAGCGCGAGTTCTCAAAGCTGGTGGGCGGGCCGTTTTTAGCTGTTTCCTGCTAGACAACTACCGTCCTGGACAACCAAGACCTCTCGGATTTTCGCGTGATGCGTTTAACTTTGATCACCCTTATGGCACATATGGAAACCAGTTTGCCATCGTTGTGCCAGACAACCCGGAACAAATGACAGCATACCGTCTCGCATTGTTTGAGCGTTTTGCCACAGATGCCGGGCTGTCTTTTGCCCAGGCACCTGTGATGGGTCTCTGGTCGGGCACCTCAACCACCTGGGTGGGAGCGCAGGATCTGTTGGTACTAGAAAAACCCAAGTAATTATTCACCGCAAAGGTGCAAAGGGGGCAAAGAAAAGAGAAAACCTTTGCGTACTTTGCGGTTAAACCTCAGAGAGGCTGAACAGTTACAACCTAAAATGAAAACAGACGGTAAGTTCTGGAAAGTAATCATTGGACTGGGAGCAATCCTGTTTTTACTGAACAGTGTTGCATTCATCGGGTTAGGGCAAATTAACGATGACGAAGGGTGGTACCTTTATGCCAGCAGGCTGGTGTTTTTAGGGCAATACCCATACAAAGATTTTGCCTTTACACAAACCCCCCTTTTGCCATACATCTATGGCCTGCCACAGAGCTTACTTTTTCAGAGCATCTACCTGGGACGAATTACCTCTGTTATTTTTTCAAGTGCAGCCTTCATCCTGTTATTGTGGATCGCAAACAGGTACGGTGGGGTATCGGCCACAGGCATTACTTCGTTGTTTTGTGCCACCTTTACCATCGGCATTTACTTTCAATCAATCACTAAAACCTATGCCCTGACAACGTTTTTGCTCGCCCTGACATTTTTTGTTTTATCTTCCAGTTATCAGCAAAATACAAAATTTATTTTATCTACTCTCTTTGTTTTGTTAGCTGTTCTGGTGAGGTTATCTGTTATATTTTTTGCTATACCGCTGATCGGCTACTTTTTCGCTGTTTCTCATGCCAGGGTTCGGGTTTTTATCATAACGATTTGTGTGGTGACGGCATTCATTCTATTGGCGTTCCTTTTACCAAATGTCGCGGCTGCCCACTGGGGGCTTATCGTTCATCATGTGGCGCAATGGGAAGGGGCAACGCTTTTTGAACGGATAACTCGTATCTTTACGGCTCGAATTCTAAATTTGTGGATCTTATTTCCACAATACTTTTTGTTTTGGGTTGCCATACTGCTCGATTTTAAACGTATTAAAACTGGTATCAAAAAGTACCCTGTTATTCTTCTTATAGCTGCTGCATTGGGGTTGTTTGTTATCCCAAACTTAGTTAGTGGCGGGTTTCATGTACAATATTTTGTGCCCCTAATTTTTGTTTCGCTGCCGATTGCAGCCATAGCCTATACTAAAACTGCTTCTGGCCGAGGGTTGTTTTCACGAACTTTCTTGAAGGCGATGTTGTTGTGTGTGATTTTGCTTGGTTTGCTACACGGCGGATATTATCACCTTGATATGTCCGGCACACTGCCTGTTGAAGAAGGCAAACAGCCCTCAATCATCATAGCCAAAAATTCTGCTGATGATGACAGGATATTTGCTCTTGAAGCTCTTTGGCTGGTTGTGGAGGCTGATAGAACGGCCTTGCAGAACATGACGATGGCACAGTTTTCTTTTTATGATACGGATACACAAACGGCCGATCTGCTCCACCTCGTCAACGGAGAAATTATCTCCACCTATATTACCAATCGTATCCCCAAAATGATCCTCCTTACCGCAGTAGATTGGGCTATTTTGAGAGACACCCCCCAATACGAAACAATTGTTGATTCTCTGGCGCGTCATTATTGCCTTATCTATCAACAGGAAGATTTTGGTCAAAGCAGAAGTCGGCTGGAAATTTTTGTTCGCTGCGAGGATCAGTAAGATGTTCACCCCACAGTCATACCCCCACACTGTCAGGTGGTGTAAACAAAGGAGTTTTCAATGGATAAATCAGCCATCATAGAGTACATTATGAAAACGTTCTTTGATGTTGAAACAACTTACGCTTACGGCTACGACATGTTTTTCTACAAATCAGATCGGAAGATGTCTTTTGCAACGTTGATCTCGTCAGACTATGATTACGACCACATATCTAATCTGGAACGTCCGGGAGTGTTTCGCTTGAATATCGGCATTAGCAAACAGACTTTTCAATCACTATTTGGCACAAACGAAGTTAATGTCAGCCATTATGATTTTACCGCCTTAGATGTGATCATGCCTCATCCCGAATACGCACAATATCATTTCATCTGCGTGCTTTCGCCCAGTGAAAAGACTTTTGAAAGGGTGAGCCGTTTGCTTGCCGAGGCGTATGATATTGCAGCTCGCAGATATGCCAGCCAAAACAAAGATTCACAGCTTTGAGGAGACAAATGAAAGCAATCGTGTGGACGAAATATGGCTCACCGGAGGGACTTCAACTCCAAGAGGTAGAAACCCCTACCCCCAAAGATAACGAACTTCTAATCAAAGTATATGCGGCAACCGCCTCAACGTCGGATACTGAGTTCCGCAGGCTCAAGTTACCGCTTTTGTTTGCGATCCCTTTGCGACTTTATTTGGGTTTCAGAAAACCAACTAGAATAAAGATATTAGGGACAGAGTTTGCCGGGGAGGTGGTTGCCACCGGCAAAGCTGTAACCCGCTATAAACCAGGCGACCAGGTTTATGGGTATACGGGTCTGGGTATGGGAACCTACGCGGAGTATTTGTGCCTGTCTGAAAAACCATCCGCAATAGCGAGCGTTATGGCAGAAAAACCAGGTAATGTTACCTATGAGGAGGCTGCGGCCGTTCCACTGGGTGGTCTTGAAGCTCTACATGCGCTGCGAAGGGTGGGTGTTCGGAGTGGGCAACAGGTTTTGATTGTTGGGGCGGGGGGAAGTATTGGTTCGTATGCAGTACAGTTGGCTAAACATTATGGGGCAGAGGTAACGGCCGTAGACAAACCAGGAAAATTAGAAATGTTGCGCTCAATTGGGGCAGATCAGGTCATTGATTACCTGCAAGAAGATTTCACGAAACGTGGTCAGACATATGATGTCATCTTGGATACAATCGGCAAAAGCCCATTTTCAGGTAGCCTGGCCTCGCTTAAAGAACATGGTGCCTACCTAAACGCAAATCCTGGTTTCTTCGACAAAATCAGGATGCGATGGGTTTCTAAACAAAGCAGTAAACGCTTAATTCCCTGGACAGCTAGTTATACGGAGGATAATCTGCTTACCCTCAAAGGACTGATTGAGGCTGGAACGATTAAGGCAATAATTGATCGTCGTTATCCGTTGGAACAGGTTGCCGAGGCACACAGGTATGTTGAAACAGGGGAAAAGAAAGGAAACGTCGTTATCACTGTGCAACACAATCGTAACACCTGATACCTACGCTTCGTTATAAAATTGTCTCTTTAACACCATACCAGTCGGGTTTGCCGTTTCCCTCATGATATTGGCAGAAATGCTCCAATTATGAAAAATATATACGAACGAATCACAGACAGTTTCAACTTACAAGGGTTAATGGCGACCCTCGGTGCTAAAATTGTTTCGATTGCTGATGGTGAAGTCCAAATAGAACTGCCGTTTTCTGCAAAACTCTCTCAACAACATGGGTATCTTCATGCTGGGGCTATAACCAGTATTGTGGACAGTGCTTGTGGGTACGCAGCCTTAACGAGAGCACCAGCAGGGCATGAAGTTGTAACTGCTGAATACAAAATCAATTTCATGCGCCCGGCAATGGGTGAACGGTTTTTAGCAATTGGGAGGGTACTAAATTCAGGTAAACTTCTCACGGTTTGCACAGGGGAAGTTCTGACATTCTCAGGCACAGATTCCAAAGTGGTTGCTGTGATGCAAGCAACCATTGTCAATGTTCGGGCATGATGTACTCACAGAGGGTATAAACTAACATTTTCAACAAGATCGGGGATTAGAGATTGGAGATTGGTCAATCTCCAATCCCTAATCTCCCCTTCAGCTTATGTCGCGTCATACACAATACGTTAAAGGTTCACTTCAAATACTTATCAAACCACCCCAAAATATGATTCAATCGGGCAATCCGCCGGTCAGTTCGGCCGATTCTGCTTAACCCGTGCGACTCCTCTGGGAACAACACCAACTCGGTGTCTACCCCCAGCCGTTTTAGAGCCACAAACATCTGCTCCCCTTGCTCCCGGTCACACCGCTGATCCATCTCGCTATGAATAAATAAGGTCGGTGTTTGGGCGTTGCCCACATAGCTGATGGGTGACTGCTGCCAATAGTTTTGTAAATCATCCCAGGGGGCTTTTTCCATCCCCATCAGGTATTCCGTGCCCCAATTAAAATCACAAGAGCCATAAAAACTGATGAGGTTACTCACCACCCGTTGAGCAACGGCCGCTTTGAAACGGTGAGAACGGCCGATAATCATACTCGTCATGTAACCACCATAACTACCGCCTGTCACCCCCATACGTGCCGGGTCAATGTAAGGCTGTTGCACCATGTAATCGGCCCAGGCCATCACATCCTGGTAATCCACCGTCCCCCACTGATTATAGATAGCCCCGGCAAACCCCTCGCCATACCCCTGGCTGCCGCGTGGATTGCTCCAATACACCACATACCCGTGCGCTGCCAGATAATAAAACTCGTGCATAAAGGAACGGCCGTATTGCGTTTGTGGCCCGCCGTGAATTTCCATAATTGAAGGATACCTCTGCCCAGCATCAAAACCAGGCGGAAACGTAATCCAACCCTGCAATCGGCCGCCATCGGGGCCATCAAACCACACCTCCTCCGTATGCCCCAGGTCAATTTTTTGCAACAAGGTGTCATTAAAATGGGTTAAAACATGGTTTTCTCCGGTTGCCACCTCTTGAATGTACACCTGCCCCACCTGATCCAACTGCCCCCACAGATACACAAGGTTGTTTTGCGCCGCATCCAGGCTAAAACTACCCACCAGACCAGAGCGACGAACCACAGATTCGGCCGTTCCATCTAACCCAAAAGCCATCAACGGTTGATCCCCCCGGTCGGTCGTCTGGCAATAAATTTTTGTACCATCTTTTGCCCAAACAGGTTTGGTTTGAGCCGCATTTAAGCCCATATCTGTCAGAGTAGCGTTGGACAAATGTTTGTCATGATGAACCGTCAGGCTGCGGCTCTCGCCACCGGCTACAGGCACAACATACAGGTTGCTGTTTTGATACCACTTTCCAGCCAGCACCCGTCCCAGATAGGCAATATGTTGACCATCGGGGGAAAAGCCAGGCGCAAATTTGCGCCCCGGCCGGGTAAGGATTTGTTGCATCTCGCCCCCACCGGCTGGAATCAGGTACAACTCGGTGGCATCCTCGGCAAAATCGGGGTCATCTGCCCGGTTGGAAACAAACAGAATGTGTTGACCATCGGGCGACCAGCATGGCTCAGTTTCAGCATACTTTTGGCTATCAGTCAACTGCACCCCTTCACCACTGGTGGCATCTATCACCCAGATGTGCCACTGCTCTTTTGGCAAATACCCAGCCCCATCCAGTTTGTAATACACGCGGGTAACGTGGCGAGCCACAACCCCCAACTTCTTCTTTTGTTCATCCTCTTCCCGCTCAAGCAGTTCCGGGTCTTTTTTGCGGAACTGGCAGACAAATTTCGTGCCGTTGGGCGACCATTCAAAGCTGGCAAAACTGCCCTTCAAGCTGGTCAAGGGGCGGGCTTCGCCGCCGTTGAGGGGAATGACGTACAGTTGGGTCTGTTTTTCATCTTTGCGGTTGGAGAGGAAAGCAATGGAACGGCCGTCTGGCGACCAGCGAGGTTGGGTGTCGTTGTGATCACCATAAGTAAACTGACGAGGGTCTGCACTCCCATCCGCAGGCATCAGCCACAGATTGATATACTTTTTTTCACTTTTGCGGTCAACCCGTTGCAAACCAAAGATGATATGTTTGCCATTAGGGGAAAGTTGCGGGTCGGTGACAAGTTGAAAGTGATAAAGGTCTTCAGCGGTAATCGGCCGTTTTTCAGATGTTTGGATCATAATACCTCCGGGGTCATTTGTTTTCTCTGCGAATCTCTGCGTCACGACTTTTGGACAGGAGTCGTTCTTGGGAACGCGGATTAAATAACTACAAGAGATTGGAGATTGGAGATTAACAATTGGTTCAATCTCCAATCTCCAATCTCAGTTGTGTAAGTTGTTTAATTTTCATTCCTTAGTCGCAATAATAACGTGAAGCAACGGCCGTTGCCAAGAAGTGATTTGGTAAAAATGCACAAACCTATCAGCCATTTCTTAGCCACTTTTTACAATAGGCATAGACCAACCACAGGGTAAACTTGATCTTTAATGCACTTTGTAAGATAATTTAACAGATGTTTACTAACTTTTCCCGAATTATCGTTGTCCTTCTTAGCCTGGTACTTAACATTAAGCACCAGAATTCACACTTGGGCAACTAGGGAAACACCTACCACACCATCAACCACTTCACGGGGTTGTCCAAGCAAAAGGACAACCCCGTTTTTGTTTGTATCGGCTATCAGCTATCAGCTATTAGCTATCAGCTATCAGCTAACAGCTATTAGCTATCAGCTTCCCCTGCTGACGGCTGATAGCTGACGGCTGACAGCTGCTATTTCCGAGGAGAAGAACATCTATGAAATCTGACCGTCTGAAATCTGGCCCAGACCGCGCCCCGGCCAGGGCAATGCTCAAAGGTGTTGGTTTTACCGATGAAGATTTGAAACGGCCGTTAATCGGTGTCGCCAATACCTGGATCGAAATCGGCCCGTGCAACTTTCACCTGCGCCGCCTGGCAGCCAAAGTCAAAGAAGGCATCCGCGCCGCCGGTGGCACCCCGATGGAGTTCAACACCGTCTCCATCTCCGACGGCATCACCATGGGCACCGAAGGCATGAAAGCCTCCCTCATCAGCCGCGAAGTCATCGCCGA